>DASUIY010000082.1:0-4030 GCA_036279555.1 Solirubrobacterales bacterium
GGGGACCCTCCCCGCCGTCCAATTGCCGGTCCAGTTGGACCGGCAATTTGAGTATCCGCCCGTCGGGGAGGGTCCCCACTCCCCTCTCGCAAGCGGCCCTGCGGCAGCGGAGCTGGGCCGAGGAGGAGCTTGTGGCTGAGCTGCCGATTGACATCGCGCTGACCGAGGGACGAGTTCCCGATCGCACGCCGGAGGAGGTTCCCGAGCTGCATGAAGTCGATTGCCCGGAGGAGCTGCGGAAGCGCATCGAAGAGCTCATGAGCCGGTACCCGGATCGGAAGTCGGCTTCGATTCCGGCGCTCTGGGCTGTGCAGAGGCTTTATGGCTGGTGCACGCCGGAGGGGATTCGGCAGGCTGCGGCGGTTATGCGAGTCACGCCGGCCTATTTGGAGTCGGTGGCGAGCTTCTATGACTTGCTGCATACGGAGGCGGTCGGGACTCACAAGGTGGCGGTGTGCACCAACATCTCGTGCTGGATGCGGGGCGGGGACGAGCTGCTGGAGGCCTTCCGCGCCGCTGCCGGTGAGGACCCCGACTTCTTCGTCACCGGGTTCGAGTGCCTGGGCGCCTGCGACATCGCGCCGATGGCCTCGATCGACGAGCGCTACTTCGGGCCGCTTGAAGCGGCCGAGGCGGGGACGGCGATCGAGCAGCTGCGGGCGGGCGCCGAGGTCCTTCCCGAGAAGGCGCTGGAGAAGCGGCCGCTGCCGGGAGGGCCCGATGCCTGAGACCCGGATGCTGCTGAAGAACGCCGAAGACCCGGCGCTGCGCACGCTCGCCGGCTACAAGGGCTACGGCGGCTACGCGACCCTGGAGAAGGCCTACCGCGAGCTGGAGGCCGACGAGGTGTTGAAGGAGCTCGAAGAGTCGGGGTTGCGCGGCCGCGGCGGCGCCGGCTTCTCGATGGGGAAAAAGGCGAGCTTCCTGCCCCGCGGGGGCGGCGTCGACAAGTACCTCTGCTGCAACGCCGACGAGTCCGAGCCCGGCGCCTTCAAGGACCGTGAGCTGATGCAGCGCAACCCGCACCAGCTGATCGAGGGCATCGCGATCGCCTCGCTGGCGGCCGGCATCGGCCATGCCTTCATCTTCATCCGCGGCGAGTACGACTCCCAGGCCGACGTCCTCGACGCCGCGGTCGCCGAAGCCTACGAGGCGGGCTACCTGGGCAAGGACATCTGCGGCAGCCGCTGCGACCTGGAGCTGGTCGTCCACCGTGGCGCCGGCGCCTACATCTGCGGCGAGGAGACGGCGCTGCTCGACGCGCTCGAGGGCAAGCGCGGCAACCCGCGCCTGAAGCCGCCGTTCCCGGCGGTGCAGGGCCTCTACGGGGGGCCGACGCTGATCAACAACGTGGAGACGCTCTCCAACGTGCCGCACATCGTCCGCAACGGCGCCGAGTGGTTCAAGGGCTTCGGCACCGAGCAGTCGCCGGGCACCAAGGTGGTCTCGGTATCCGGCTGCGTGCGGCGCCCCGGCAACTACGAGATCGAGCTGGGGATCCCGACCCGCGAGCTGATCATGGACCTGGCGGGCGGCCCGGCCGAGGGGCGCGATGTGAAGGCCTTCTACCCGGGCGGCTCCTCCTCCCCCGTCCTCACCGCCGAGGAGGGCCTCGACCTCCCCTACAGCTTCGAGGCGATGGCCGAGGCCGGCTCGATGCTCGGCTCGGGGTCGATCATCGTCGCCGACGACAGCGTCTCGATCCCGCACATGGCGCTGCGCACGGCGCGCTTCTACCACCACGAGTCCTGCGGCAAGTGCACCCCCTGCCGCGAGGGCACCAACTGGACCGTGAAGATGCTGGAACGGGTCGTGCGCGGCGAGGCGACGCCGATGGACCTCGACATCGTCGCCTCGGTGCAGGAGAACATCATCGGCCACTGCCTCTGCGTGCTCGGCGACTCGATGGCGATGCCGGTGGGGGCGATGGTGCGCAAGTTCCGCCAGGAGTTCGAGGACGTGATCGCCGCCGCGAGCGAGCGGATCGCCGTCGTCCAGGCACCCGCCGAGACCCTGGGAGCAGCAACGTGAGCGGCAAGGAGATCAGCCTGATCATCGACGGTCGCGAGGTGCGGGCGACCGAGGGCGAGATGCTGCACGACGCCGCCAAGCGGGGCGACGTCGAGATCCCGGTCTTCTGCTACGAGCCGAAGCTGGGCGAGCCGGTCGGCGCCTGCCGCATGTGCCTGGTCGAGATCGAGGGGATCCCGAAGCTGCAGACCTCCTGCTCGACCCCGGTGCGCGACGGCATGGTCGTCCACACGCGCACCGACCAGGTCAAGCACGCACAGAGCGCCGTGGTCGAGTTCCTGCTCGTAAACCACCCGCTCGACTGCCCCGTCTGCGACAAAGGCGGCGAGTGCCCGCTGCAGGACATCTCCTACGGCTGGGGCCCGGGCAAGAGCCGCATGACCGACCAGAAGCGGCATTTCGAGAAGCCGGTCGAGCTCTCGCCGCTGGTCGCGATCGACCGCGAGCGCTGCATCCTCTGCTACCGCTGCGTGCGCTTCAGCCAGGAGGTCTCCGAGGACGAGCAACTGCAGCTGCTCGAGCGCGGCGACCGCACCTTCGTCGGCACCTTCGACGACCGGCCCTACGTGAGCCCCTTCCACGGCAACATCACCGACCTCTGCCCGGTCGGGGCGCTGACCAGCTACACCTACCGCTTCCGCGCCCGGCCCTGGGACATCGAGCAGGCCGGCTCGGTCTGCACGCTCTGCCCGAGCCAGTGCAACGTCAGCTTCACCGTCCGCGACGAGCAGGTGAAGCGGGTGATCGCGCGCGACAACGCCGACGTCGACGACGGCTGGCTCTGCGACCGCGGCCGCTACGGCTTCGAGATGTTCGCCGCCGAGGAGCGGGTGCGCGGCCCGCGCCTGCGCGGCGGGGCGGCGGCGAGCTGGGAGGAGGCGATCGCCAAGGCCGCCGATGCACTGAAGGCAGGGGGCGCCGAGACAGCCGCGATCGTCGGCGACGCCTCCAACGAGGAGGGCTACCTGGTCCAGCGCATCCTGCGCGAGGCACTGGGCTCCCCGCATATCGATTCGCGGCCGTCACGCGGGCCTTCGCGCGAGACCCTCGTGCGGCTCGCTCAGCCCGAGATCTCGGCCGGGGTCCGCGATATCGACAACGCCGAGGTGATCCTCGTCCTCGGCGCCGACCCCCTGCACAGCAGTCCGATTCTCGACCTGCGGATCCGCAAGGCGATCCGCCGCAACGGCGCCAGGCTGGCGGTTATCACCGAGGCGCCGACGACGCTCGACGGTGGCGCCGCGGCGGTGGCGCGCTACGCGCCGGGCGGCGCCACGAACTTCCTCGCCGGGCTGACGAGTGACCTGCGCGGTGACGGCCGTCGGGAACTCACCGAGACGCTGACAGCGGCCAAGTCCGTAGTTGTCGTCTGGGGCGACCGCATCGCCCGCGAGGGCGAGGGCGCCGTCACAGCCCTGCTCGACCTCGCCGCCGCTCTCGACCTCGCCGGCAAGGACGGCTCGGGCCTGCTCGAAATCCCGGAGCTGGCCAACGCCCGCGGCCTGCGCGAGGCCGGCTGCCTCCCCGACGCCGGCCCCGGCCTGACCAGTCCCGTATTGACCGTCACAGAGACGGCGAATACGGGAATGACCGGCAAGGGGACCGAGGAGATCCGCGCCGCGCTGGAGTCAGGCGAGCTGAAAACCCTCTTCCTCTTCGGCGTCGACCCACTGCGCGACTTCCCGGACACCCAGGCCTGGAAGAACGCCCTCGCCAAGGCCGACCACGTGATCGCCTTCTCGACCTTCGAGACCGCGACCACCGCCATGGCAGACGTCGTCTTCCCGCTCGAGACCCACGCCGAGAAAGACGGCACGGTCACCCACCCCGACGGTCGCCTCCAGCGAGTCCGCCCAAGCGCCTCCCGCCCCGGCGACATCCGCCCCAACTGGGGAGTCCTGGCAGAGCTCTCCCTCGCCCTGGGCCATGACACAGGCATTTCGTCTCAGCCTTCGGCCTTCGCAGCTCTAACCCAAGCGGTCCCCTTCTACGCCGGCAT
>DASUIY010000083.1:0-4394 GCA_036279555.1 Solirubrobacterales bacterium
CCGAGCCGCTCGTCGCCCACTCCCAGCGCGAACGCATCCTCACCGCGATGGCCCGGGCCTGCGCCGGCAAGGGATACGGGGCGACGACGATCGCCGACATCGTCGAGACGGCCGGCGTCTCCCGCGCCACCTTCTACGAGCTCTTCAAGGACAAGGAGGACTGCTTCCACGCCGCTATGGAGCTGTCCCTCGCCGACGCGATGGGCATCATCGTCGCCGCCTACTCGCCGGACAAGCCCTGGGCGAGGATGGTCCGCGACGCGACGGCCGGCTTCCTCGAGCTGCTGGCCAGCCGGCCCACCTTCGCCCGCATGGCACTGATCGAGGCCCCGGCTTCGGGGGGGCGCTCGTTCCAGCTCTACGCGTCCGGCAAGCGGGTCCTGCAGTCCCTGCTCGAAAGGGGCCGGGACGATCCGGTGGAGGAAGAGGCGATCCCCTCGAGCGTCTCCCGCGCCGCGCTCTCCGCGGCCGAGTCGCTGATCGTCGGCCAGATCCTCTCCGGCAACACGGCGAGGCTGCCGGAGCTGCTGCCGGACATCGTCTACATCACGACCGTCCCCTACCTCGGTCAGGAGGAGGCCTTGCGCCAGGTCCGCGAGGCCGAGCGGTACCAGGCCATGGCGGATCGCTGAGTTGGGGCGGCAGGCGGGGCGCCCGAGACGCGAGCACTGGCGGCCGCCGCGGGGGCGTCACCGGCTACCGGCAGAGGTGGTCGCCCGCTCCCAGCGAGAACGCCTGCTCGACGCGGTGCTCCGCGTGGTCGCGGAGAAGGGCTACGGGCCGGCGACCGTCGCCGACCTGACGAGAGAGGCGGGCATCTCGCGCACCACCTTCTACGAGATGTTCGAGGACAAGGAGTCTTGCTTCCTCGCTGCCTACGACAGCGCCGTCGACGTGCTCGTGCGCCGGATCTCCACGGCTTTCGAAGCCGAGGACGGTTGGCCCGCTCGCGTGCGCGCTGGCCTGGAGGCGCTGCTGGAGTCGCTGGCGGCGGACCCTCCACTGGCCCGCCTGGCGCTGGTCGACGTCGGCTCGGCCGGGCCGGCCGCACAGCGCCGCTACCGGGCAGGGTTGCAGCGAATGACCCCTTTCTTCGACGAAGGCCGTGACTTCGCCCCCGACGGTCGCAGATTGCCCGCGAACGTGTCCCGCATGGCGATCGGCGCCGTCATCGGCCTCGTCGCCGACGAGATCGAGGCCGGCCGGGCCGATCGGCTGCCCGATCTCCTCCCGGAGATTCTCTTCGCCGCCCTGGTTCCCTATCTCGGGCCCGTCGCCGCAGCCGAGGAGGCCGGGAGGAAATAAACCAAGTCGTACATCAAGCGCTATCATGGTCAGACAAGCGAGTTTCCAGCTCTCGTCTTACCCATGGCAGATCAGCTCGAAAGCCGCCGCGACCGCATCCTCACCGCGATGATCCGCGTTGTCGGCCGCAAAGGCTACGACGCGACGGCGGTCGCCGACGTGATCGAGGAGGCGGGCACCTCCCGGACGACCTTCTACAAGCACTTCGAGGACAAGCACGACTGCTTCCTCGCGGCCTACGACCGGATGGTCGAGCGGGTCTTCGCCACCGTAGTCGCCGAATGCGAAGGCGAGCAGCCCTGGCTCCCTCGAGTGCGCAAGGGCCTCGCCACCCTGGTCGAGATCTTCTCGCGTGAGCCCGAGCTGGCGAGGACCGCGCTGGTCGAGGTCGCCGCGGCCGGCGCCGAGGCACGCCAGCGGCACTGGGATGCCGTTTCCCGCCTCACCGCGTATCTCGACACAGGGCGCAGGCTCGACGGTGGCGAGAAGCTGCCGGAGCACATCTCGACGATGGCCGTCGGTGCCGTTTCCGGCCTGATCTTCGACGAGCTCGTCGCCGGGCGCACCGAGCAGCTCCCCGAGCTCATGCCCGACCTCCTCTTCGCGATGCTCGTCCCTTACATCGGGCCGACGGCGGCAGCTGAGGAAATGCGCCGCGCCGCCTAGCGGCCTCCCTGCACAGACATCAATGTTTATAGTGCGCGAGGCAGGTCCCCCCACTCCGCGAGATGGCCCAGGCAGGCAGGCTAGGTGCCCGAGAGTTCCTCACACGACGACTTCCCACGGGCCTTCGAGGCTGCCTTTGCGCGCCTTCAGGTGGTGGTCGAGGAGGCATACGTGTCCCAGGTCGAGTGGCCCGACCAGGTGGCTGCCGCGATTCGCGCCGGGTTCGAGTTCGCGGCCGCCGACCCGGGTGCCGCTGATCTCCTGACGAACCAGGCGCTTGCCCACGGCAGCGACGGGGTCGCCCGCTATCAGCGGTTTCTCGCCTTCGCTGCCGGCCTGCTCTTGCCAGGGCGCAAGCACAGCCCCGACGGCGAGCTGCTGCCCGAGATCGTCGAGCACTCCGTGGCAGGCGGGATCATCATGCTCGTCGCCCAGCGGGTCGACCGGGGACGTGCCGGCGAGCTGCCGGAGCTGGCCCCCGAGGCGATCCAGTTCGCCCTGACGCCGTATCTCGGCGTCGACCGGGCTCGCCGAGTGGCTGCCGCGCGATAGCGGACCGCGTCGGCCCGGCGTCGGAAAGGCGGCACTTTCTCGTCTTGTTCGGTGCGTCCCGGGGCCCGAGCATCGGCCTCCAACCAACGAAGAGGAGGCTTCCGATGCTTTACGCGCTGATGGGGTTCGTGCACGCTGCCGTCGAGGCGAGGGTTCGAGCGATCCGCTCGCTGGGCGAGCGGGGACAGGGAACGGTCGAGTACGTTGGCCTGATCCTGCTCGTATCGCTGCTGATGGTGGGGATGGTCGCCGCAATGAAGGGATTCAACGGGAAACAGGGAACCGAGTTGGCTGACGTGATCGTCAACAAGATCAAGGAGGCGGTGGACAGGGTGGCGTTCAAGTGAAATTCTTGACTATTCAAGTCTCATGAGACTATGCTGCGGCCAAGCTCGGGCGCGTCGCATCGATTTGACGCCAGGGCTACCCCAGTGGGAGGAAGGGCCGCGGAGTCCGCGGCCCTTCCGCATGCATGCAAAGGCAACTTCTCGGGAAATTGCACGCTTTTTGGCGCGACACTGGCCGAATATACGGCTCGCGGTCTTACCGCAACTTCCCTAGTTAGACTTCTGTTTTTATGGATACGACCAGACCCCAAACCCGGAGGCATCCTTGAGAACTTTCAGCTCGCACCACTCCGTCGGCCGCAGCGACAGACCGCCTTCGAGCGCCCGTCTGGTCCTCCTCGTCCTGGCTGTCGCCGGCTTCCTTCTCGTTCCGGCCAGCCAGGCCGCCGCAGTCGACTTTCCCCTGGTCATCACGACCGACGGCAGCGGCACCGGCGAAGTCGAATGCGAAGTCGAAGCCGGCCCAGAACCCTGCGAAGCCGAATACGAAGAAGGCACCGAACTGAGCCTGGTCGCCGAACCCGACCCAGGCTCGGAATTCGTCGAATTCTACGGCGACTGCGGTCCCACCGAGTGCGAACTGACGATGGACGAAGAACACAGCGTCACCGCGACTTTCGAAGCCGAAGAAGAATTCTTCCCGCTCACGATCGAAACGGCGGGCGGCGGCTCGGGAACGGTCGAATGCGAAGTGGACTCTGAACCCGCCGAACCCTGCGAAGAAGAATACCTTGCAGGTACCGAACTAAGTCTTGTTGCGGAAGCGGATCCGGGTTCCGAATTCATCGAATGGATCGGCGACTGCGGCCCAGAAAGCTGCGAACTGACGATGGACGAAGGACACGAAGCCATCGCGCTCTTCGAGCTCGAACCCGAAGAATTCGCCCTTGAAATCGACTTTGACGGCACGGGCTCGGGCGAAGTCGAATGCGAAGCCCAGGAAGGCCCCGAAGAATGCCAGGAAACGTACCTCGAAGGTACCGAACTGGTACTGATTCCGGTTCCAGACCTGAACTCTGATTTCGTCGAATTCTCCGGTGACTGTGGTCCCGAAGAATGCGAATTGGTCATGGATCAGGACCGCGAAGTCACTGCGACCTTCGACCTCAAAGAAGGAGCCGAAGTCTCTCTGGAAATCAACGAAGCCGGTACGGGCGCGGGCACCGTCGAATGCGAGGTCGAAGGCGGGGAACCGGAAATCTGCGACCCCGAATACCCCGTTGGTACCGAACTGAGCTTGGTCGCAACTCCCGAATCCGGCTCTGAATTCGTCGGCTTCAGCGGCGGCACGGGTTCCGCTGCGGGTTGCTCGACCTCGCCGTGCACGTTCACGATAAATGCCAACAGCTCGGTGACCGCCACCTTCGACAGCGAAGAAGCCGGATCCACGCTGACGGTCACCACCGCCGGAACCGGCAGCGGCACCGTCCAGTGCAAATTCAACGGCGGCTCGGCCGAAGCTTGCAACGGCTCCAAACCCAACGGCACGACGGTCGAAATCATCGCCACGGCCAACGCCGGCTC
>DASUIY010000084.1:0-2870 GCA_036279555.1 Solirubrobacterales bacterium
CTCGTTCGTCACCCCCGAGCGGCCGGGCCGCGTCGTGCTGAAACTGGTCGGGGCCAAGATCGAGGTGCCGGGACGGGTCCTGCTCGAGGGAGCCGAGCTCGAAGTCGAGCGAGGCGAGCACGTCGTCCTCGTCGGCCCCAACGGCGCCGGCAAGACCAGCCTGATCGAGACACTTGCGGAGAAGCGCGAGCCCGCTGCCGGCTCGGTGCGGACCGGCCACAACGTCAAGGTCGGTTACCTCTCCCAGCACGCCGACTCGGCGGCGGGGGAGGGGACGGTGCTCGACGCGGCCCAGAGGGGCACCGGCCTCAGCGGGCAGAAGGCGCGCGACCTGCTCGGCGGTTTCCTCTTCTCGGGCGCAGACGTGGAGAAAGTGCTCGACGACATCTCCGGTGGCGAGCAGAGGCGGCTCTCGCTGGCGATCCTCGTCGCCTCCGGCGCCAACGTCCTGATCCTCGACGAGCCGACGAACCACCTCGACGTCGAGAGCCGCGAGGCCCTCGAGGACGCGCTCTCGGCCTTCGAGGGCGCGGTGATCCTCGTCTCGCACGACCGCGCCCTGCTCGAGGCGGTCGGCAGCCGCACCGTCGTCTGCGAGGACGGCCGGCTGGAGAGCCACCCGAGCGGCTGGGCCGCCTATCAGCGCGAGCGCGACGAACGGGCGGAGGCCGACGCGTCTGCTGCGGCGGCCCAGAAGCGGGCGGGCAAGGCCGCCAAGCGGGCCAAGCCCGGTTCCGCCGCGAAGAGCGCCGCCCGCAAGGCGAGCCGCCTGGCGGAGAAGATCGAGGCGGCCGAGGCCGAGCTGGCCGCCGTCGAGGAGGAGCTGGCCGACCCGGCCGCCTGGTCGACTCCGGCCAAGGCCGAGCGGGCGGGCGAACGGCACGAGGCGGCGAAGCGCGCGCTCGCCGAGCTCTACGAGCGCTGGGAGGAGGCCGAGCGGGCCGTCAGCGCAGCGGGCGATCCAGCCTGACCCGTGCTTCCCTGGCGGGAGCGACGGTGATGTTGCGGATCCTCGCCCGTTCCGGCTTGGGGTCGGGTGCGCTCAGCTCGGCCCGTTCGAGGAACTCGCGCAGCACCACCCGCATCTCGTATTCCGCGAAGGCGGCGCCGATGCAGCGCCGCACGCCGCCGCCGAACGGCAGCCAGGCGTAGCCGTCGGGCTTGCCGTCGAGGAAGCGCTCGGGCCGGAACTCGTGCGGGTCCGGGAAGAGATCCTCGCGATAGTGAAGTGCCGCGGCCGCCGGGAAGACGCAGGTCCCGGCCGGGAGGTCGTAGCCGCCGATCCGCAGCGGCTCGTTCAGCTTGCGCGCGGCATCGATGATCACCGGCCGGATCCGCAGGGTCTCCTTGATCGTCGCGTCGAGGTAGTCGTCCTCGCCCGCGGCAAGGGACTCGCGCAGCTTCGCCATCACTCGCGGCGTGCGCAGCAGCCGCTCCATCGCCCAGGCCAGCCCGGTCGCCGTCGTCTCGTGGCCGGCGCCGAGCACCGTGACCAGCTCGTCGCGAAGTTCCTCGTCGCCCATCGGCGTGCCGTCGTCGTGCCGGGCTTGCAGGAGCAGGGAGAGCACGTCGTCTCGCTCTTCGACTTCGGCCTCGCGGCGGCGGATCTCGATCTCCTCGTAGATGAACTCGTCGAACGCCTCGCGGGCGCGGAGAAAGCGGGCCCAGGGGCTCCAGGGGCCGAGATTGCGGCGCAGGGCCGGGAGGGCGATCATGTTGACGCGCTTGCCGAAAGTGCCGATCAGGCGCTCCGCCCGCTCCAGGCGCTGCTCGTCGTGCACCCCGAATACCGCCTCGAGGATCACGGCCAGGGTGATCCGCTGCGTGTGCGGCCTCAGGGCGAAGGGTTTGCCGACCGGCCAGCTCTCCATCTCGCGCCGGGTGATCGTGCGCATCAGCTCGCCGTAGCGGCGGATCTGCTCGCCGTGGAACGGCGGCAGGAGGAGCTTGCGCTGGCGCATGTGCGGAGCCTCGTCGAGGGTGAGCACCGAGTTGGGGCCCAGTACCGGCTCCAGCACCGTCGCGTTCGCCTCACCGGCGTGGAACTGCTCGGGCGTGCCCGTGAACACCTCCTTCACGAGGGAGGGCTCGGCGACCCAGACCACCCGGCCGAGCACCGGGAAGGGGACGGTGAAGATGTCGCCATAGCGGCGCTGGAAGTGACTGAGAAACCCGTGGGGATCGCGTGCGTAACGCAATCCCTGGAGGAGAGCGGGCCCCTTCGGCCCCGGAGGCAGCTCAGCCCGAACTCTGGTTGCCGGGGCGTGGGGGAGTGTCGCCTGCTCCACGCGACGCACGATACGACATCGACTGGCTGGTCAGCCAGTCGACCGCGGCTCAGAAGACGATCGTCCGCGGGCCGTCCAGGAGCACCCGGTCATCGACATGGGCCTTGACCGCCCGGGCGAGCACGAGCCGCTCGATGTCGCGGCCGATCCGTTTCAGGTCCTCGACCTCGTCGCGGTGGCTGACCCGGGTCACGTCCTGGTCGATGATCGGGCCCGCGTCGAGCTCCTCGGTGACGTAATGGGCGGTGGCGCCGATCAGCTTCACCCCGCGCTCGTGGGCGCGGCGATAGGGGTCGGCGCCGACGAAGGCGGGCAGGAAGCTGTGGTGGATGTTGATCGCCGGCGCTCCGAGCTCGGCGAGGAAGGCGGCGGAGAGGATCTGCATGTAGCGGGCGAGCACGAGCAGGTCGATCTCTCCGAGCAGATCCAGGATGCGGGCCTCGGCCTCCGCCTTGGCGGCGGCCTCGACCGGGACGTGGTGGAAGGGGAGGCCGACCGCCGCCGCCTGCTCGGCATGGTCCGGGTGGTTGGAGAGGACCATGACCAGCTCGCCGCCGAGGTCGCCGTTGCGCCAGCGCCAGA
>DASUIY010000085.1:0-4587 GCA_036279555.1 Solirubrobacterales bacterium
CGCTTCGCGGGAGTTCCTGCCGAGGAACCCTCGATGCCCTCGACACGGGCGTGAGGGTTGCCGGGAGGCACTCTCCGCGAACTCCCGCGAAGCGGCGCGGAGAGTGGCTCCCGGCAACCCCCTGGTGAGCATGCCGAGGCAATAGCCTTGCGCGCCATGACTCCTCTGCGGACCCCGCTATATGAGCAGCATCTTCGGCTTGGCGCGAAGCTTGTGGACTTTGCTGGGTGGGAGATGCCGGTTCAGTACGAGGGCATCAAGGAGGAGCACTCGGCTGTGCGGACTCATGCGGGGATGTTCGACGTGTCGCATATGGGCGAGGTCGAGGTGGAGGGGCCGGCGGCGCTTGCGTTCTTGCAAAAGGCGCTCTCCAACGACGTCGCGAAGATCGAGCTTGGGGGGGCTCAGTACTCGTGCTTGTGCAACGAGGAGGGCGGCGTGCTCGACGACCTGTTCGCCTACCGGCTGGGTGGGGACCGGTACCTGCTTGTCACCAACTCGGCGAACCATGGGGCCGACCTGGAGTGGCTGGGGCGGTGGAGCCGGGACTTCGACGTTGCGGTGCGCGACGTCGCCGATCGCTACGCGATGCTCGCCGTGCAGGGGCCGCACGCACGCGGCATCGTCATCCGCGCCCTCGGGGTCGAGCTGCCGGCGCGGATGCGGGTGCTCGTAGCGCGGATCGGCGGACGCCCTGCCCTGATCTGCGGCACCGGCTACACAGGAGAGGACGGGGTCGAGCTGCTGATCGACCCCGAGGTCGCACCGGCGATCTGGGCGGAGCTGCTCGACGCCGGCATCGTCCCCTGCGGCCTCGGCGCCCGCGACACCCTGCGCCTCGAGGCCTGTTTCCACCTGCACGGCAACGACCTGACCCCCGACCGCAACCCGGTCGAGGCCGGCCTCGGCTGGTGCTGCGCCGAGGAGACGGGATTCGTCGGCTCCGAGGCCGTCGCCCGCGCCCGCCGGGACGGCACCGTGGAGAAGCTGGTGCCGTTTCGGATCGAGGGGGCGGGGATTCCGCGACAAGGGAACCCGGTGCTGGCGAGCGGCGAGGCGGCCGGCACCGTCACCTCCGGCACCTTCTCACCCTCGCTCGAGGCCGGGATCGGGATGGCCTACGTCCGCGCCGACCTGGCCGAGCCCGGCACCGAGGTCGAGATCGACGTGCGCGGCAAGCGCCGCCCGGCCCGGATAGCTTCCAAGCCCCTCTACGAGCCGAAAGGATGACCTTGGCCGACGCGACCTACCCCGACGACCTGCTCTACCACGACCAGCACGACTGGGCGCGGCTGGAGGGGGACGACCACGCCGTCTTCGGGATCACCTGGTACGCCCAGGACAGCCTCGGCGAGGTCGTCTTCTACGACCCGCCGGAGGTGGGCAGCACGGTCCACAAAGACGCCACCTACGCCGAGGTGGAGTCGGTGAAGGCGGTTTCCGACGTGATCGCGCCGATGTCGGGAGAGATCGTCGAGGTCAACGACGCGCTCCAAGACACCCCGGAGAAGGTCAACGAGGATCCCTACGGCGAGGGCTGGCTGGTCAAGGTCAGGCTGACCGCGCCGGAGGAGGCCGGAGCGCTGCTCGACGCCGGCGAATACCGCAAGTTGCTGGAAAACGCATAGCCCGGTCCCGGCCAGGGGCTTCCGTAGCCTTCACCGGGTGACGCGCTACACCTCCGCCACCCCCGCCGACCGGGCCGAGATGCTGGCCGCGATCGGGGTCGACTCGACCGCGGAGCTCTTCGAGCAGGTCCCCGGCCCCCTGCGGCTAGGCCGCCCGCTGAAGCTCCCCGCGGGGATGAGCGAGGCGGAGGTCTTCGAGCGACTGGCCGCGCTCGCCGCCCGCAACGCCGATGCCGAGGACCAGGTCTGCTTCGTCGGGGCGGGGATGTACGACCACTACGTGCCGGCGATCGTCGACGCGATCACCCAGCGCTCGGAGTTCCTCACCCCCTACACCCCCTACCAGCCGGAGATATCCCAGGGCGGCCTCCAGGTCATGTTCGAGTTCCAGACCGCGATGTCGGAGCTGACCGGGCTGCCGGTGTCGAACGCCGGCCTCTACGAGGGCCCATCCTCGGTCGCCTCCGCGGGTTACCTGGCGATGGCGGCGACCAAGCGGAGCCGCTTCGTCGTCTCCCGCGGCCTGCACCCGCACAGTCGCGAGACGCTCGCGACCTACGCCGTCGGCTACGGCGCCGAGGTGGTCGAGGTCGGGCTCGACGGGGGGGAGACGGACGCCGGGGGGCTGGCGGCCGCCGTCGACGGCGAGACCGCGGCCGTCTTCCTGCAGAGCCCCAACTTCCTCGGCGCGGTCGAGCGGGTCGAGGCGCTCGGCGCGGCGGCGAAGGAGCACGGCGCGCTGCTCGTCGTCGCCACCGACCCGATGACGCTCGGCGTGCTGAAGCCGCCGGGCGATCAGGGCGCCGACATCGCCCTCGGCGAGGGCCAGCCGCTCGGCAACCGTCTCGACTTCGGCGGCCCCTCGTTTGGGTTCTTCTGTGCGACCGAGGAGCAGATTCGCCGCATGCCGGGCCGGATCGCCGGGGAGACCGAGGACGTCGACGGCCGCCGCGGCTTCGTCCTCGCCCTGCAGACGCGCGAGCAGCACATCCGCCGCGAGAAGGCGACCCACAACATCTGCACGGCCCAGGCGCTGAACGCGCTGGCCGCGATGGTCCACCTCGCCTGGCTCGGCCGCGAGGGATATCGCGAGCTGGGCGAGCTGCTGGTCCGGCGGACCGCGTACGCGCGAGAGCGACTGGCCGCGGTCCCCGGCGTCGAGCTGCTCCACGAGGCACCGGTGGCGCGCGAGCTCGCCCTGCGCCTCGACGCCCCGGTCGACCGCGTGCTGGAGCGCTGCGCCGAGCAAGGCATCGCCGCCGGCTACCCGCTCGGCCGCGACTACCCCGAGCACGAAGACGGCCTCCTGGTGGCGATCACCGAGCGCCGCACGCGCACCCAGATCGACGATCTGACCGACGCCCTCGGGGCGGCGGTCGCGGCAGAGGCGGTGACGGTTTGAACCAGCAGGACGAACCGATCCTGACGATCTTCGAGCGCTCGAAAGCCGGCCGCCGCGCCGCTGCCCTGCCCGCGGCCGAAGTGCCCGAGCCCCCGCTCGCGGAGCTGATCCCGGCCGAGCTGCTGCGCGACGAGCCGCCGCGCCTTCCCGAGGTCGCCGAGCCCGAGATCGTCCGCCACTACAACAAGCTCTCGCGGCGCAACTTCGACCTCGACTCCGGCTTCTACCCGCTCGGCTCCTGCACGATGAAGCACAACCCGCGCCTCAACGAGCGGGTCGCGGCGCTGCCGGGCCACGCCCGGCTGCACCCGGCCCAGGATCCGAAGCGGGCCCAGGGCGCGCTGGAGCTGATGTGGCTGCTGCAGGAGTCCCTTGGCGAGATCTGCGGCCTGCCCCACGTCAGCCTGCAGCCCTCGGCCGGCTCCCACGGCGAGCTCGCCGGACTGCTCCTGACCCGGGCCTACCACGCCGACCGCGGCGAAGAACGGAGCAAGGTCCTGGCGCCGGACACCTCGCACGGGACCAACCCGGCCTCGGTGACGATGGCCGGCTACGAGGTGGTCAAGGTCGCGACCAACGAGCGCGGCGGGGTCGAGATGGACGACCTCCGGGCCAGGATCGACGAGGGCCCCGGCCAGGTTGCCTGCCTGATGCTGACCAATCCCAACACGCTCGGCCTCTTCGACGAGAACATCGCCGAGATCGCGTCGCTGATCCACGAGGCCGGGGGGACGCTCTACTACGACGGCGCCAACCTCAACGCGGTGATGGGCCACTCGCGGCCAGGAGACATGGGCTTCGACATCGTTCACGTCAACCTGCACAAGTCCTTCAGCCAGCCCCACGGGGGCGGGGGCCCCGGGGCGGGGCCGATCGCAGTCTCGGAGCGGATCGAGCCCTACCTGCCGCGCCCGCAGGTGGTGCGCCGCGACGGCGACAACGGCCACGGCCCGTCCTTCGACCTCGACCTCGAGCGGCCCAAGTCGATCGGCCGCCTGCGGGGCTTCCAGGGCAACTTCGGCGTCTTCGTCCGCTCCTATGCCTACATCCTCAGCCTCGGCGCCGACGGCCTCGCCGAGGCCTCGGAGACCGCGGTGCTGAACGCCAACTACCTGAAGGCACGCCTGGCCGAGGGTCGCGCCGGCAGGCGCCTCCCGGTCGCCTTCGACCGCCACTGCATGCACGAGTTCGTCCTCTCCGGCAAGCCGATGAAGAGGGAGCTCGGCCTCGCCACGCTCGACCTCGCCAAGCGGCTGCTCGACTTCGGCTTCCACCCCCCGACCGTCTACTTCCCGCTCCTGGTCGAGGAGGCGTTGATGATCGAGCCGACCGAGACCGAGACCAAGGAGAGCCTCGACGCCTTCGCCGACGCGATCGAGCGGATCCTCGCCGAGGCCGAGGACGGTCCGGAAATCGCGAAGCAGGCCCCCTACACGACCCCGGTGCGTCGCCTCGACGAGGTCAAGGCGACGCGCAGGCCGGTTATCCGCCAGGCGATGCCTGAGGTGGAGGACGGCGGGCCGGGGTCCGCCGGACGCGCTTCGCGCTGAGTGTCGC
>DASUIY010000086.1:0-2364 GCA_036279555.1 Solirubrobacterales bacterium
AGGCTCGTCCGGCTGTCCTAGAACTGGTTCCAGAGGTACTGGTTCGTGACCTCGTGGTGGAACTGGATCTCGCTGCGCTTCACCCGGGCGCCGAGCGCCTTCGCGCAACGCTCGGCCTGCGCCAGCTTCACCTCGGCGTACTTCTCGTGCACCTCGGCGCCGAGCAGCTCCTGCGCGTACTTGCTGGCCTTGAACATGCGGATGGCGTCGTAGATGTTGTCGGGCAGGAAGCGCGTGCGCTGGCGCTTCCCGTCGTTGTCCTCGTCGACGCCCGGCCCCTCGAGGCCCGTCTTGAACAGCGAGTAGATCGCGAGGTACGGGTTCGCGTCGGGCGCGATCGAGCGGACCTCGATGCGTGCGGTACGCTCGTTGCCGATCGGGATGCGGATCATCGAGCCGCGGTCGGAGGGTGAGACCTTGATCTGGTTCGGGGCCTCGAAGTGCGGGTCGAGCCTTCGGTACGCGTTCACGCTGGAGTTGAGGATCAGGCAGATGTCGTTGCCGTTGGCGAGGATCCGGTTGATGAAGCTCCAGGCGAAGGTGGAGAGGCCGTCCTGGCCCTTCCTGTCGTAGAAGATGTTCTTGCCCTTCTTCGCGATCGACATGTTGGTGTGGCAGCCGTTGCCGTTCACGTTGGCGACCGGTTTCGGGAGGAAGCAGGCGGTGAGGTCCATCTGCGCCGCCACCTGGCGCGCGATCAGCTTGTAGAGCTGCACCTGGTCGGCGCCGACCGTGGCCTCGCTGTAGCCGTAGTTCATCTCGAACTGCGAGGGGGCCACCTCCGGGTGGTCCTTCTCGTTGCCGAACCCGAGGGCGCGCTGCACCTCGGCCGAGGTGTCGATGAACTTGCGGAGGGTGTCGCCCGGAAGCGAGTGGTAGTAGCCGCCGGTGGAGGGGTACTCGAACTGACCGGTCTCGAAGTAGCGCCGCTCCGCGTCCCGGCCCTTGAAGATGAACCCTTCGATCTCGTTCGCGACGTGGGCCACCATGTCCTTCTTCCGCAGCTCGGCGGCGAAGGCCTTGAGCCGGGAGCGCAGGTCGCCCTCGTACGGCGTGCCGTCCTGGTCGTCGACGTCGCCGAAGACGAGCACCTTGCCGGGGCCGAACACGTCGGCGGGCAGCCAGTAGAAGGCCGGCCAGTCGATGCCCAGGCGGAGGTCGGACTCGGCCTGTCGGGAGAAGCCGCGGATCGACGAGCCGTCGAAGGTGAGGTTGTCGGCCGATTTCAGGAGGAACTTCTTGTCGTAGTCGAGCATGTGGAAGCGGCCCTCGAGGTCGGTGAAGCAGACGGTCACCGCCTTGATGCGCTTCTCGTCGGCCAGGTACTTCATCCGCGCCTCGCGGATCTTCCCCGGGTCCTTGCCGGCCACACGGTCGGCCTTGGCCTGGAGGTTCATCTCCTCCAGCTGCTCGTACGGGATCTCCAGAAAGTGGCGAAGCGGCGTGTCCATTCCTCTCCTCTGCTAGCGTCCCGACGGCCCACGGGAAAGGTCCCGTGCCGACCGGAGCGGGCCCCAATGACAGGCCAAACTCTCACGTTTTAGTCTTAATTGCAAGTTCTTAAGACTAAGCGACTGATTTATTGGGCTTATGAACCAAACCCGAGAGCTTCCCCGCGGTCCGCGGGGGCCGGGGACGCCGCGCGCTACAATGGCGCACGTGAGAAGGCCCGGGCCGCCTCCCGCCGCCGTCGTGCTCGGCGGCTCAGCCATCCTCGTGATCGCCGTCGCCTCCGTCGACTACGTCACCGGCATCGAGCTGCGCGTTTTCCCCCTCTACTTCCTCCCCGTCCTCGCCGTCTCGCTGCGCCTGGGGCGATGGCCGGGCCTGGGCACGGCCGCCGCCAGCGCGCTGGCGTGGGAGCTGTCCAACCACCTGGCCGGCATGCGGGACAGCCGGCTTGCCGTCGGCCTCGCGAACCTCATGGTCATGGCGACCGCCTTCGCCTCGGTCGCCCTTCTCGGGGCCGCGCAGCGGCGCTGGCTCGAGCAGGAGAGGGCGCTCAGCCGCACGGACAACCTGACCGGGCTGCTGAACGGCCGAGGGTTCTACGAGGCGGCGGCCGTCGAGCTCGATCGCTCGAGCCGGTACCGGCACCCGGTCACCCTGGCTTACTTCGACCTCGACGACTTCAAGGACGTCAACGACCGGCTCGGGCACGCCCGTGGCGACGCGGTCCTCGTCGCGGTCGCTCACGGGCTGCGCCGGGCCAGCCGCTCGACAGACCTCGTCGCGCGCCTGGGCGGCGACGAGTTCGTCGTGCTCCTGCCGGAGACGGATCGCGACGCGGCGGAGGCCGCCCTGGGCAAGCTACGCTCCCGGGCGCAGGAGGCGGCGAGCCGGGAGGGCGCGAAGGTCACGGCA
>DASUIY010000087.1:0-8747 GCA_036279555.1 Solirubrobacterales bacterium
GGGTCTTGCCTCGTCTTCGCATCTCCCGCCGCTTCTGCCAAAGCACAAACAGCTACTTGCGAGCGAGGCCCCATCACTGACGGCAGCGGCCCGGCCGACTGGCGGCAGAAATCTGTAGTCGCCGGACCCCTGAGCGTGTTCCGTCGCCCACTCAGGCAAATGAGCGAAACGAGTAATGGTCAGCTGATCGCAAAGATGCCGGTGCTGACAGCACGGGGTGCCCCGGTGAAGCTGAGCGTGCCGACGCGGCTGCAGCATCGGGTATTTCTCTACTACGGCCGCATGCAGGACCGGAACGGCGAGCCAACCACGCTGATCGGCAAGGCTAAAGGGTTCGGCGAGGTCGTCTTCGAGCCGTGCGAAGACCGCCCGCGCACGGCATGGCCGGGGGGGATTCGCATCAAGGGCAGGAAACCGGTCCACCTCGTGGTGCAGGTAGAGGGAAGTCCCGAGTCGATTCCCCTACCCCTCGGTCGCCCCACCGTCTTCAAACCTTCGACTGAATAGCGCTAGCCGAAGATCACCTTCGCGTTACGAGCGGGGTCTCGGTGGTCGCGCGGCGAGCACCGCCTCTCATCCCTCGCCTCGCGCCTCTCGTAGGCGCTGCAGGTCGATCAGGTCCTGAGGTCGCCCCGCCTGCTCCTTGAGAGCGACCAGCCCGTCGTAGCTCACGACCTTGAGGGTTAGGCCGCCGATCTCAGCCTCGACCGCAGCCGGCGAAAGCTTCTCCCACAGAGGGTCGTCGCCGATCCACTGCATGATGTCGAAGCGCCCAAGCCGGGTGTTCAGCACCCAGTTGCCGCCGAGCGCCAGGGCGTCGGGGTCCAGGGGATCTGGGAGCTCCTCGTCCCCGAACTCCTCCGTCCCATCGACTTGGGCATCAAGCGCGGCGAGCACTTTGGCCAGCTTCGCGAGATTGTCCGGCTCGGGGCTGGGAACGATGTCGACGTCCTTTGTGCCTCGAACGAATCCATGGAAGCCAACCGCAACCCCACCGATGATCAGGAACTCGACGTCGTCCCCGACAAGGGTCTCGAGAATCCCCTGTATATCGAGATCAGACACTCCGATGGCGACGTCCAGCCTCTGCAACGCGGGACATGAACCTGGACAGCTCGATGACCTGTTCCGCGCGCTGAGACGGAGTCAGCTCCACGAAGTCGCGGCGTAGGGCAGCACGCTCGGCTTTTTCATCCGGCGTCCAGTTCCCGGTTCGCTTCGGGCGCTCCATGCCAAAAAGGTACATCTACGCTCGGAGAGCGCAGGTGGTCAGTAGAGAATGACTTCCGCGTTGTGGCGCGGCGTCTCGGTGATCGCGCGGCGGAAGATGCGCTCTGACTCGAGCCTGGCGGGGCGGATCTGGTGGCGCTTGACCAGCTCGCGGAGGACGACGGCCATCTCGAACTGGGCGAAGGAGGCTCCCAGGCAGCGGCGGACGCCGCCGCCGAAGGGAATCCAGGTGTAGGTGCCGGGTGGGTTGTCGAGGAAGCGCTCGGGCCGGAAGAGGTCCGGCTCGGGGTAGACCTCGGGGTTGCGGTGGACCAGGTAGACGCAGGGTGCGACCGAGACGCCGGCCGGCAGCTCGTAGCCGCCGATCTCGACCGGCTCGGTGAGCTTTCGCAGGACGATCGCGATCACCGGGCGCAGGCGCAAGGTCTCCTGGATCGTCGCGGTCAGGTACTCCTCGCGGCCCTCTTCGACCTCGCTGCGCAGCCGCTGCAGCTTCTCGGGGTGGCGGGCGAGGCGCTCGACCGCCCAGGCGAGCGAGGTGGCAGTCGTCTCGTGACCGGCGACGAGCAGGGTGAGCAGCTCGTCGCGCATCTCTTCGTCGCTCATCGGGCTGCCGTCCTCGTGCCGGGCGGAGACCAGCAGCGAGAGGATGTCATCGCGCTCCTCCACGTCTCCGGCGCGGCGGCGCTCGGCGATCTCGCGGTAGATCAGCTCGTCGACCCGCTCGATGCGACGCCGGAACCAGGGCAGGTGACGCAGCCGGCTGGGACCGAATATCACCACTGGCACGATCTGGCGGGGGTCGGTGGTGAGGTTGAGGAAGTCGCGCAGCGCCTCGCGAAGCTCGTTCTTCCTCCTGCCCTCGCCGACGCCGAACACGGTGCGCAGGATGATCTCCAGCGTCATCGCCTGCATCCGCGGCCGCAGCTGGTACGGGGTGCCGGTCGGCCAGCGCTCGATCTCGTGCTCGGCGACCTCGGCCATCGTCTGCTCGTAGCCCTGCATGCGGGCGCCGTGGAAGGGGGGCAGCAGCAGTTTGCGCTGGCTCAGGTGAGGCTTCTCGTCGAGGACGAGGATCGAGTTGCGGCCGAGGACCGGGGCCACGATCTCGTTCGCCTCACCCGCGTGGAAGACGCGTGGATCGCCGGTGAAGACTTGCTTGATCGCCTCGGGATCGGCAAGCATCACCCAGGTGCCTTCGTAGAAGATCTCGAGCTTGAAGACGTCGCCGTAGCGCTCGTGACAGGCGTAGAGAAGGCGCCTTGCCTGACGAGACCAGAGCGCGGACTGGATCGCCTTCGGCAGCGGTGGGCCGGGCGGGAGCCGTCGCTCCGCTCCCCGGCTGGCCGGCCGCGGAGCGGTTGTGGTGGCTGCCTCCATCGCGCCTCTTCAGGCTAGCGCGTGAATATGAACCTCTCGTTAGCCTGGCCACACCCCCATCGCATAGCCTGCGGGCACCGTGGCACCCCCACAGCCTCCCCCCCGCGTGCAGCACTGGGTCGCCCGCCGCGCCTGCGGCCTGCGCCCGAGCCTGCTGCGCAGGATCCTCGGGCCACCGCCGAGGCTCGACGGGCAGGAGCTGGCGCCCGACATCCAGATGCTGCTGCGGCTGGCGGCGCTCGAAGGGGAGTTCTCGCTGGTCGAGGGGCGAACGGTCGAGCAGGCGCGGGCGGAGAACCTGGCCGGGGTCCCGGTCGTCAGCGGGCCGCCGCTGCCGATGGCCCGGGTGGAGAACATGGTCATCCCGGGACCGGCCGGCCAGATACCCGCTCGCCTCTACGTGGCGCTAGGCGCCCCGCCCGCGCCGCAACCGCTGCTCGTCTACTACCACGGCGGCGGCTGGGTGATCGGCGACCTGGAGACCCACGACGGGCTCTGCCGCTTCCTCGCCGAGCACAGCGGCTGCCGCGTGCTCTCGATCGACTACCGGCTCGCCCCCGAGCACCCGTTCCCGGCCCCGGTCGAAGACGCGGTCGCGGCCTTCGGCTGGGCCGCGGAGCACGCGAGCGAGCTCGGCGCCGACCCGGCGCGGATCGCGGTCGGCGGCGACAGCGCCGGGGGCAACCTCGCGGCGGCGGTCTGCCTGCAGACGCGCGGCAACGGGCCCCAGCCGGCGATGCAGTTGCTCCTCTACCCCGTCACCGATGCGGTCGGCGGTCAGGCCTCGCGCGACATCTTCGCCGAGGGCTTCCTGCTCACCCGCAACGACATGGACTGGTTCGAGGGCCATTACATCCCCGATGGCTGCGACGAAGGCGACCCGCGAATCTCGATGATGCGGGCACCCGACGTCTCCGGCCTGCCTCCGGCCTACGTCGCCACCGCCGGCTTCGACCCGCTGCGCGACGAGGGCGAGGTGTACGCATCGCGGATGCGCGAGGCGGGCGTGAAGGTGGCGCTGCAGCGCCATCCGGGCCTGATCCACGGCTTCGCCAACCTGACCGCGATCTGCCCCAGCGCCCGCACGGCGATGCTCGAGGTCGTCGGCGCCCTCCGCATGGGCCTCAGCTGACGTATACCCCCAGGGGGTATGCAATACTGGGGGGCATGGACGCTCATGCGCATTCCCATGACCATGCCCACCACCATCACGAGATGCCGACGGAGGGGGCGGCCCTCACCGCCGTCGCGGTCAGCGCGACCCTCCATTGCCTGACGGGGTGCGCGATCGGAGAGGTCGCCGGAATGGCGATCGGGACGGCGCTCGGCTTCTCCAACCTCGGCACCGTCGCCCTCGCCGTCGCCCTTGCCTTCCTCTTCGGCTACGCGCTGACGAGCCTGCCGCTGCTGCGCGCCGGCCTGGCGCTCTCGGCGGTGATCCCGATCGCACTCGCCTCCGACACGCTCAGCATCGCGACGATGGAGATCGTCGACAACGCGATCATGGTCCTCGTCCCCGGCGCGATGGAGTCCGGTCTCGACAGCGTGCTCTTCTGGGGCAGCCTCTCCTTCTCCCTCGTCGTCGCCGGCGCCTTCGCGGTGCCGGTCAACCGCTGGCTGATCGCGCGCGGCAAAGGCCACGCTGTCGTCCACGAGACCGGCATCCACGGTGGGCCCCCGGTCCGGGTGGTCGCCTACGTGGCGGCGGCGATGGGTGTCTTCGGCACCGTGGTGCTGCTCGCGGAGGCCCTCTCATGACGGCCGAGCCGGTCACCCACGGGTACACCGAGGACAAGGACGCGGTGCTGAAGCGGCTGCGCCGGATCGAGGGCCAGGTGCGCGGCGTCGAGCGCATGGTCGAGGAGAACCGCTACTGCATCGACGTCGTCACCCAGGTGACGGCGATCCAGGCCGCCCTGGACAAGGTCGCGCTCGAGCTGCTCTCCGACCACGCCGCGCACTGCGTAGCGGGCGCCGAGGGCGACCGCCAGGAGCGGACCGAGGAGCTGATGGCAGCCGTCAAGCGCCTTCTCAAGCGTTAGCCAGGCTACTCGTACTGAAGCGATTTGAGCACGTCGAGGCGCGAGGCCCGGCGCGCCGGCGGGATCGCCGCCAGGACCCCCGCCACGGCGGCGAAGACCAGCATCCAGATCAGCTGGCCGACCGGATAGGAGAGGGCGAAGCCTTCGTCCTTCAGCGGCTGAGCGATCAGAGCCGCGAAGATCACCCCGATCACCATCCCCAGCAGAGCCCCGATCAGGGCCGTGATCACGGCCTCGTAGCGGATCATCGTCCGCACCTGGCGCCGCGACATCCCGATCGCCCGCAGCATGCCCAGCTCACGGGTGCGCTCGTGGATCGAGAGCGCCAGCGTGTTCGCGATCCCGAACAGGGAGACGATCACGGCCAGCGCCAGCAGCGCGTAGATCAGGCCGAGCAGCTGGTTTATCTGTTCTTCCTGGTTTTCCTTCAGTTCCTGCTGGTTGCGCACCTCGATCACGGGGAACTCGCGGTCCATCGCCTTGACCAGCGCCGCCTGGACCTCGTCCGGGTTCGCCCCCGGAGCGAGCTTGACGAAATCGATCGTGTCGTCGCGCTGGTCGAAGGCGGTGGCCATCAGCCGCTGGGTGACGATCGCGCCGCCGAGCAGTTCCGCCTTGTCTTCGTACTCCCCGACGACCGTGAGCGCGGGTCGCGCCCCGATCTGGGTGAGGAAACGGACGCGGTCACCCCGCTCGAGATCGTTGCTCGAGGCGAGCGACTTGTCGACCACCACCTCGCCGTCCGTGAGCGTGCGGAGCGTCCGCGGCCCACCTTCGGTCCACTCGATCTGGATCACCGCGTTGGCGTCGCGGTCGAGGGCCGAGACCCGCTTCTTGCCGCCACCGTCGACCAGCTCCGCCTGGGTGGCACGCAGGGTCGAGACCAGCCGGACGCCGGGCACCTGGCGCGCGGCGCCGGCCGCTCGCGGCGAGATCGGCGAGAAGCCGTCTGAGTTCTGCAGCACCAGCTCGCCCTGGAAGCTCTCGTCGACCGCGGTGGCGATCGAGCTCTTGATGCCGGCGGCGAAGACGGTGACGAAGGCGACCACGGCGAGGCCGATCATCAGCGCCGCCGCGGTGACCGCGGTGCGGGCGGGGTTCCGCTGCGTGTTCTCGCGGGCGAGGCGGCCGGTGAGGCGCCGCAGCAGTTCCAGCGGGCGTCCGGCGAAAGAGGCGAGCGGGCGCACGAGCCGGGGGCTGAAGAGCGAGACGCCGAACAGCACGGCGACCGCGCCGCCGCCGATCAGCCCGGCAGCACTGCCCCCGTCGGCGCCGCCGAAGAGGCCGGCGAGGACCATCGCCAGCCCCGCCAGCCCGAGCAGCACGGCCAGCGCCGCGGAGACGATGCCGCGGCGGCGGCTCCGCGGCGGCTCCAACGCCAGCAGAGCCGCGATCGGCGGCACCCGGGTCGCCCGCAGAGCGGGAATGAGGGAGGAGAGCAGGGTGACGCCGATGCCGATCAGCAGCGAGACGACGATCGTCCGGTCCTTGGTCACCAGCGCCGTGGTCGGCAGGTCGATGCCGATCGCGACGAAGAGGGCGTTGAGCCCGACGGCGATCCCGTAGCCGGCGAGGAGGCCGACCAGGGCGCCCAGCACGCCGATCGCCAGCGCCTCGACCACGACCGAGCCGAGGATCTGCCCCCGCCCCGCTCCCAGCGTGCGCAGCATGCCGAACTCCCTGATCCGCTGCGCAACGGTGATCGAGAAGGTGTTGAAGATGAGGAAGGCTCCGACGAGGAGGGCGACGAAGGCGAAGACGAGGAGGGCGATGCGCAGGAAGCCGAGGTCGTCGCGGATCTGGTCGGAGTTGCGTTCGGCGTTCTCCTGGGCAGTCTCGACCAGCAGCGAGGGGTCGGCGACTGCGCGCTGCACGCGCTGCTTCAGCGTCGCTTCGGAGACCCCCTCCTCGGCGGCGATCAGGATCTGGTCGAATTCGCCGCGCTTGCCGGTGATCCGCTGCGCCTCGGGCAGGATCAGCCCGGCGATGCTGGCGCCGCCCCAGGAGGCGGCGCCGAGCCTGGTCAGGCCGGCGATCCGGTAGGCGGCGACGCGTTCGACTGAGGCCAGCTTGAGCGTGTCGCCGAGGCCGAGCCCCGCCTCTTCGGCGGCGCTCTGGTCGAGCGCGACCTCACTCGCGTCGCGGGGCGGGTGCCCCTCGACGTAGGTCTGGGTTTCGAGGCTCTCCGGCAGGTCCGAGGTGATGAACTTGGGGGCGAACTGGGCGCCGATCTGCTCGTTCTCGGCGTCGAAGAAGGCGCCCGCGGTGAAGATCTGCCCGACCGCCACCCGCACCCCCTGTACCTGCTTGACCCTCGGCAGGGCCGCCGCCGAGAAGCTCGGCACCTCACCGGTTTCCTGTCGCACCTCCTCCCTCGCCGTGATCACCACGTCGGTCTTGGCCAGCGAGTCTTCGAAGATTTCGTCGAAGGCGGCGAAGGTGGTGTCGGTGAGGATGTAGGTGCCGGCGACGAAGGCGACGCCGATCACCACCGCGAGGATCGTCGTCAGGGCGCGGATGCGCCGCGCCCAAAGGCTCTTGAGGGCGAGGCCGGCCACCCGGCTAGTCGATCGTCTTCATCAGCTCGATCACCTCGTCGGTCGAGCCGGGGGCCGCGTCGTGGACGATCCTGCCGTCGCGGAGGGTGATCAGGCGGTCGGCATGAGCGGCGGCGGCCGGGTCGTGGGTGACCATGATCACCGTCTGGCCGAAGTCGTCGACCGCGTGGCGGAGCAGGCGCAGGACGTCGGCGCTCGCCTTCGAGTCGAGGTTGCCGGTCGGCTCGTCGGCGAAGACGACGGTCGGCTTGGAAACCAGCGCCCGAGCGACGGCGACGCGCTGTTGCTGGCCGCCGGAGAGCTCGGAGGGCCGGTGGGTGCGGCGGTCGCCGAGGCCGACGGTGTCGACCAGCTGGTCGAGCCAGGCCTGGTCGGGCTTGCGGCCGGCGATCGAGAGCGGCAGCACCAGGTTCTCCTCGGCGGTGAGGACCGGCAGCAGGTTGAAGAACTGGAAGACGAAGCCGAGCTTGTCGCGGCGCAGCTTGGTCAGCTCGGAGTCGTCGAGGCCGGTGATCTCCTGTCCGTCGAGGACGACGGTGCCGGCGGTCGGCTTGTCGAGCCCGGCGAGGATGTGCATCAGGGTCGACTTGCCCGAGCCCGATGGGCCCATGATCGCGGTGAAGCGGCCGCGATCGAATGCCGTGCTGACGTCGACCAGCGCGTCGACCGCCGCCGCGCCCTCGCCGAAGCGGCGCGACACGCCGCTGGCCTGCACCACCTGTCCGTTGGAATTCTCCATGGCGCGCACCGTATCGAGACGAGAGGGCGGGAAGGCAGGGCACTTGGATAAGCAAATCGATTCTCAACATGCCCCAGATAGCCTGCCCGGGTGGCGCTGGCAGACGACTTCGACGGGTTCCTGGTCGACCTCGACGGGGTCGTCTGGGTCGGGCGCGAGCCGGTGCCCGGCGCGGCGGAGGCCCTGCGGGCGCTGATCGAGGCAGGTAAGGAGGTCGTCTTCGTCACCAACAACCCCGGGCGGCCCCCGGCCACCTACGCCGAGCGCCTGCGGGGCGCCGGCATCCCGGTCGCCGAGGGCCGGGTCGTGACCGCCGGGGTCGTGACCGCGCGACTGGCGGCGGAATGCGTGGGGGCGGGGGCGGGTGCTTTCGTGATCGGCGCCCCCGGGCTGAAGCAGGCCGCAGCCGAGGCCGGCCTGGAGCTGCTCGACGGCGAGGCGGGGCGCGAGGCCGGCGTCGTGCTCGTCTCCGGCCATCGCGAGTTCGACTACGAGGAGCTGCTGACCGCGACGCTGGCGCTGCAGGGCGGCGCCGGGCTGTTCGCGACCAGCCGCGACCCGACCCTGCCGATGCCCGGCGGCCCCTGGCCCGGCACCGGCGCGGTCCTGGCGGCGGTGGAGACGGCTTCGGGCGCGCAGGCCGAGATCGGCGGCAAGCCCGAGCGCCACCTATTCGAGCAGGCGCGAGGGCTGATCGCCGGGGCCGAGAGGGTCGCGATGGTCGGCGACCGGATCGCCTCCGACATCGAGGGCGGCCGGCGCGCCGGGCTGGCGACGATCCTGGTCCTCACCGGCGCC
>DASUIY010000088.1:0-2680 GCA_036279555.1 Solirubrobacterales bacterium
ACCGGACCGTGCACGGCCGCGCAAGTACACCCGGATCAACTCCGAGGCGGTCGACTACAAGGATCTCAACCTCCTGCGGCGCTTCCTCTCCGACAAGGGGAAGACGCGCGGAAGGCGAGTGACCGGCCTCTCCCGCAAGCACCAGCGACAGCTCTCGGTGGCGGTGAAGCGGGCACGCGAGATCGCGCTCCTGCCCTACGTCGGAGAGCGCTGATGGCACAGGCCATCCTGCTCGAGGACGTCGACGATCTCGGCCATCGCGGCGATCCGGTCGACGTCTCACCCGGCTACCTGCGCAACTACCTGATCCCGCGCAAGCTGGCCGCCCCGGCGACTCCCGGTGCGCTGGAGCAGGCCCAGCGACGGCGGGTGGAGGCTGAAAAAGCTGAAAAGGCACGTGCCGAGCGTGAAGAGCAGGCGGCCTCGCTGCTCTCCAAGACCGTGCTCACGATCCACCAGCGAGCAGGCGAGGACGGAAAGCTCTTCGGTTCGGTCGGGGCCAAGGAGATCGTCGAGGCGATCCGCGACGCACGCGATCTGCGCATCGACCGCCGTAACGTCCGCCTCGAGCAGCCGATCCGCGAGATCGGCACCCACATGGTCGAGATCGAGGTCGCCGATGGCGCGATCGCGACGGTGAAGACGATCATCACCGAGGAGCGCTAGCTGTAGTTACTCAGCACGTTGTTCATCCGGTGTCCTCCTTGATCTGGGTGGGTCGCACCCCCAGCCTTCAAGGAGGCCCGGATGAACAACGCTGTGAGGAACTACAGCTAGCGCCGATCGGTCCGGCGGTTAGGCTTGCGAGGCGTTGACCTCGCGCCGCCTGCCAACCCGTATCAGCCGTCGCGCCAAAGCGAGGGCCCGCTTCGGCTGGGCCCGTTCGGAGCGTGCCACCGTGGCGCTCGCCGGCGTGACCTTGGCCGGCGTCGGCGCGGTCCTCGCCGGCCAGTACGGCCGCATGCTGCAGCGACGTGCCCATGAGGGCGATGGCGACGGCCTGGTCGAAGCAGCCCCGGTCGCCGCGCGCGACACGGTTGGGGTCGCGGTCAGCGGCTACGCCGACGCACCGCGTAGCGAAACGGTCCTCTTCAACCTGCTGGCCGGCTTCCTTGGCTCTTTCGCGCTGGTGCGACTCTCTACCTGGGGAATCCGCGACGAATGGTGGCCGTTTCGCAACGTCAGCGTCGGCGGACGCCACATCCACCACTTCGTGCCGGGCATCGTGATCGCCTTTGCCTCCGGGACGACGGCGCTTCTGACCGACGACGAGGCACTGGAAGAGCGGCTCGCGGTCACCACCGGCGTAGGCATGGGGCTCACCTTCGACGAGGCGGCCCTGCTACTCGACCTGCGCGACGTCTACTGGACGCGTCAGGGACTGCTCAGCGTCCAGCTCAGCCTCGGTGCGACCGCGATCCTCAGCATCGCGATCCTGACGCAGCGGATACTGCGGCGGGGAGAGCGTCACCAGGAGGCCGAGGGCCTGATCCCGCCGCCCAGGGCGGATGCCGAAGCACAGCTCTAGGAAGAGAAAGGGCGGCCCCGCTGGGCCGCCCTTTCTTTCCCCTATTCGTCCTGAGTCGAAAGCGTTCGCTAGCCCTGCGGGGTGCAGGAGCGGACCACGGCGCCGGTCAGCCGGGTGCCGTCGCTGAAGACGCCGGTCCCTTTCGCGTTGAGGTGGCCGTCAGGGCACTTGGCGAGCAGGTAGCTCTGTTTCTTGCCCTTGTAGGTGAATTTGCGGTCGATGTTGAGTTCGAAGAACACCGGCGAGCCTGCGCCACCGGCGATCACGGGGATCTTGCCTACGGATTTCGTGCCGTAGCGACCGTTCTTGACTTTCGAGACCTTGACCGTGGTGACGACCGCTGCCGGCACCGGAACGGTGAGGAAGGCGTGAATGTAGAGCGTCGTCACGCCGCCCTTGACCCCGCCGTTGAAGGCGAGCAGCTTGCTCTTGGCGATGATCGGCGGCTGTTCGGCGAATTCGATCTCGACGTCCGTTTTGCCTTCGCCGACAATCGAGTCTGGGCACGCTTTTTTGGCGTTCGTGGTGTCCTGCGAGTTGAGCTTGGCCGCGCTGCAGGCCGGCAGGCCCTTGGCGTTGATGGCGCCGTTCTTGTCGGTTTCGACGATGAATTCCCTCAGAGCCGGAGGATGGCTGCCGTCGATGGTCTCGACTTTGCCGCTGACGTTGAGTTTGATCCCGGCCATTTTGCTCTTCGGCAGCTTCTTCGGAGTGAAGCCGCCGTTGATGGTGATCTTCAGGTTCCCCTGCTGGACGACCACGGGTTTCTCTGCCGTCGCGATGCCCGCCAGCGCGACGGCGAGTGCCGCCCCGACCGCGAGTGTCCAAATCAAGCGCTTGCGCATTCGTCTACCTCTCTCCTTTGCGGCCTGGCTCGTCGGCCGGCCATAGAAAGCCTTGGGTCAATCCCTCCAGCAGCCCAAATTACCAACATCGCAAACTAGATAAACCCCGACATTCACAAAAAAGAGCGGCTTAACACGCCGGTTTTCAGTCCTCGATCATCGAGAGACGGGTGCGCTCGCGCTCCTCTGCCGCCCCCTCGGGCCCCAGGAACGGCAGCGTGATCCAAAACATCAGGTCCGGCAACCGGCTTGGAAGGCGGGAGACGGCGCCGTGGAGGATCTCGCTGTAGAGCAGCTCGTTGACGCC
>DASUIY010000089.1:0-4205 GCA_036279555.1 Solirubrobacterales bacterium
TTCCGGTGCGCTTTATGGACCTCATGGGTCCATAAAGCGCACCGGAAAGCGTTGTCAGGGGGAGAGGTCGGTCTCGAATTTGCCTTCGGCCCCGAGCTTGTCGAGGTGGGCCTGCATCACCATCGCCGCGGCGGGGCGCACCTCGGCCGGAACGTCGTCCCAGACCTCGGCAAGCAGAGCCTCGCGGGAGCGCTCGCCGCGCTCCAGTGCCGCGAGGAGGCGGCGCTCGCGCATCTCGCGGTGCTCGACGTACTCGGCCAGCTTGGCAGCGGGGTCCTCGACCCAGGGGCCATGACCGGGGCAGATCAGCTCGATCGGCTCCGCCTGTACGCGACGCAGCGAGTCCATGTAGGCGGATAGCGAGCCGCCGTCGGGCGGGACGAAGGTCGACCCCACCCCGAGCACGAGGTCGCCGCTGAAGCAGACCCGGTCGGCGGTCAGCAGGCAGACGTGGTCGGGCGCGTGACCGGGAGTTGCAAGCGCGCGCAGGCCGCCGTGCTCCTCGCCGTCTGTGGGCAGGATCACTTCAGCACCGAGCCGCTCCGCCCCGTCGGCATGGTCGCCGTGGCCGTGGGTGAGCAGGACCAGGCCGATCCCGCCCCGCTCCTCCCCAGCTGCACGAACCGCTTCGAGGTGCTCGGCCACATCCGGCCCGGGGTCGATCGCCACGCAGGGATCGGACCCATAGAGATAGGTGTTGGTCCCCTCCAGCGTCATCGGCCCCGGGTTCGGCGCCACAAGCCGCAGAATCTCAGCGTGTCCCGGGGCCTGGGTCACGCCAGAGGCCGTCCCGGTAGGGGTGGAACGTCTTGTACTTTTTCGCGAACACCCATTGTCAATCGCCCACAAACGTGGCTCGAAAAAGTTAAGTGGAACCCCCTACCGGGACGGCCTCGGGTCACACACCACTAGCCGCCACCTCTTTGGCGATCGCTTCCCGCGCGTCCTCAGGCTCCAGCACAACAAGGTCGCCGGCGCCGCGCAGGATCTCCCGCACCAGCCAGGAGGTGCCGGCGTAGGGCAGCTCGACCACGACGGCACCATCGGCGAGCTCCTCGACCACGGTGCGCTCCTCGCGCAGCCAGCGGGCGCGCTCGGGCGAGACCCAGACGCGGGCGACATGGGCTGTCGGCACCTCGCCGTGGGTCATCCAGCCCTCGACCCCGGCAAGCTCCTCAACCTCCGGGCGCGGCTCGAAGGCCTGCCCTGAGAGCGTCGCCTCCTTGATCCGGTCGAGCTTGAAGTGGCGGACGCCCTCTTTGGTCAGGTCGTAGCACTCCACGTACCAGCCCTCGCGCCCGTTCTCCAGCCGGTAGGGCTCGACCGAACGCTTGGTGAACGTGTCCTCGTTCTCCTTGTAATAGTCGAGGTCGAGGACTCTGCTGGTGCCGATCGCCTCGTTGACCTTGCGCGCCACCTCGGCGTCGCCACCGCTGCCGGCGGCGATCTCCAGGCCCTCCTCGGAGGGATCGTGGCCGAGCGCCTTGACGATCTTGGTGCGAGCGCTCTGCAGGCCGCCCTGCGGCAGGTGGTCGCCGAAGAGGTCGATCGCGGCGACCAGCGCCTTCGCCTCGAGCGGCAGCAGCCGTGCCGGGCGGGCGAAATTGTCACCGTATGGCTCGGAGTCGACCTCGATCTCCTCGCCGATGATTTCGGCATAGAGGACGTAGGTCCCGCCGCCGAAGTTGACGACGTTGAGCAGGTCGATGTCCTCCTGCAACTCCTCGCCTGTGAGCTCGAGGCGCTGGCGCAGGTCGGCTACGCCCAGGCGCTCGCTCCGCTTGGCGGAGTCGATCAGGAGGCCGGCGAGGGTGACGAGGCGGGCGAATCGCTCGGGCCGGATCGCGGCTTCGCCGCGGCCGTTGGAGCGGGGCCGCCGCGGCGCCTCGCGAAGGGGCCGGTCGACTATCTCGGCCGGCTCGAAGCCGCTGTGGTGGCGGTCGTGGAGCAGCCCGAGACGGCTCTCGGCCTCCTCGCGCAGCTCTTCGGGGCCGAGCACCTGGGCGTTCTGACGCCAGCGCAGCACCCAGGCGATCAGCTCGCGCGGGGAGGCATATTCGGTCTCGAAGACCGAGCCCTTGCCGGGCGCGCCGTCGGACTTCTTCGCCGGGCGAAGCTCGCCGTAGGCGCCGAAGTCGCGCTCGATCAGCCAGGCGATGCGGTCGCGGACGAAGATCTTCGCGGTTCCCCGCATCTCCCCCAGCTGCCAGTCGGCGCGCTGGCCGTAGTCGCGGCGGTCGAAGTCCTCGGGCGGGGAGAAGTCATGCTCGGCCTTGGACGCATAGCCGACCTTGCCCTGGATCCGGGAGAGGCGGAAGACGCGGACCGCCTCGCGCTCGTGCGCGTGGCCGATCAGGTAGAACTGGCCGCCGCGGAAGACGAGGTGGTACGGATCGACCTTGCGCTTCGCTGTCTCGTCGCGCTCCATCGTGTAGTAGGTGAACTCGATCGTCTTGCGGCGCGAGATCGCGGTCTCGATCTTGGAGAGGCGCTGGGAGAGCTCGCGGCCGCCCGCGGAGGCCGTCATCGCCATCTCGACCGGCGCTCGCTCGCCCTCCTTGAGCGGGTTCGGGTGACCCCAGGCGACCTGCTGCAGGGCCAGCCGCAGCGGCTCGGCGTAGGCGAATTCGCCGTCGGAGAGCAGCGAGAGCGCCGTGCTCAGCGCCGCCAGCTCGTCGTCGGAGAACTCGATCGCGTCGAGGTAGAAGTTCTCCGGCGGCAGCGAGTAGAGCTCGGCCTCGAAGAACCCCTCTCCCGGCTTCTCGACCCCGAGCTGGATGCCGAGGCTCTCCAGCTCCGCGCGGTCGGCGTAGAAACGCCGCGCGAAGGCGTCGTCGTTCATGTCGCTGTAGCCCTCCACCTCGCGCTTGATCTCGAGGGCCGAAACCGGCCTCCCCTGAGCCATCAGGAACGAGATCAGCGAGAGCTGGCGGATCAGCTTCTCGGTGTCCTTCGCCACGGCTCGCAGGATAGTGTGCGGCCGGTTCCATGGACCTCCTGCGCAACCTCTTCGGCAACGTGACCTCGGGCATCATCCGGCTCGGGGTCACGGCCGGGGTGCTCTTCCTCTGCTACCTCTTCATCGTCAAGCCGGTGCTGAAGACGACCAACGACGCGATCAAGTCGACCGGCCTGGACCAGATCGGCAAGTCGCTGGAGGGGATGAGCACGCAGATCAAGCGCGAGGTCCACCACTCCTTCGAGGTGACCAAGAAGCGCGGGGCGAACCCCCAGAAGCTGGTCCACTGCGTGCAGCGGGCCCACGGCAACGTGAAGCGGATCGAACGCTGCACTCGGCGTTTCTGAGGCCGGCTCGGCGCAGGCGACCCGGCCGACGCTCAGAGGGCGCAGGCGAGCACGCGGGAGTCCGTGCTCAGCTCCGCCTTCCACGGAACGGCGAGCGCGTCGTCGGCCGGGATCGCGACTTCGGCGGAACCCGTGACGGATGACAGTTCGTTCGGCGGCCGGTCGGCGAAGCGCCCCAGCTTGACCGTGACCGTCGCCCCGGGGGCTGTCCTGTAGCTGAAGCCGCCCGGCGGCAGCGCCAGCTCGAAGGTCGCGCTGCGATCGAGATCCGGAATCAGGGCCAGACAGGCCCCCCGGGTGCGCGTGCGGCCGTCGCCTTCGCTCAGCGGCTGAGGAGCCGATCCGCCGCGACCCGCCTGCGGAGCCATGACCGCCTCGGCGGCGATGCCCAGGGCTCGCACCAGCTCCTGATCCGCCGCTTCGCGTGCCTGGGCGCCGGCCGCGAGCAGCTGGTCGAGGCTGTAGGCGGGAGAGCCGAACTCCTCGGCGGCGCTGAAGTAGGCCCAGGCGGGGAAGAGCATGTCGGGATGGGAGTGGGTCGTCGAGGAGTCCTCGACCTGCAGGTCGGGGTCGACCCGGTCGCGGCTCAGCTCCAGCGCCGCGAGGGTGGCCCGGTTGGTGTCGCCCTCGGCGCCGAAGAGATGCCCGCCGGCGCGCAGCTCGGCGACGTTGGCCATCAGGGAGAGGCCGAGGAAGACGAAGGCGACGAGACCGGCGGTCGTCGACCACCTGACGTCGCGGCAGAGCTCGGCGATCAGCAGCAGGGTGAGGATGCCGCCCATGTAGACGTAGCGGCTGGCGTTGGGCGCCCGGGCGGGGCTGAGCCCGACGGCGACCAGGGCCAGGTAGGCGACGAGGATGCCCGCCACGACCCAGAAGCGGATCGAGCGGGGGGCGCG
>DASUIY010000090.1:0-2258 GCA_036279555.1 Solirubrobacterales bacterium
AAGGTCGCGGGCTCGTTCACGGCGAGCTCGGCGAGGATGCGGCGGTCGACCTCGATGCCCGCGAGGGCGAGGCCCTGGATGAAGCGGTTGTACGTCAGGCCGTTCTGGCGCGACGCGGCGTTGATGCGCTGGATCCAGAGCTTGCGGAAGTCGCCCTTGCGCTTGCGGCGGTCGTTGTACGAGTAGACGAGGGAGTGGGTGACCTGCTCCTTCGCCTTCCGGTAGAGACGCGAACGCTGGCCGCGGTAACCCTCGGCGCGCTCGAGGATGACCCGGCGCTTCTTGTGGGCGTTGACCGCCCTCTTCACTCTTGCCATGACTCTGTTTCTTCCTAACGGGTCTCGTCGCTCAGCGACCGAGCAGCTTCTTGATGACCTTGGCGTCGGGGGCCGACACGACCTTGTCCTGGTTCAGACGGCGGGTGCGCACGGAGGACTTGCCCTCGAGGTTGTGGCGCATACCGGCCTGCTGCTTCTTGATCTTGCCGCTGCCGGTGATCTTGAAGCGCTTCTTGGACCCGGAGTGGGTCTTCTGCTTCGGCATCTCGTGTTTCTCCTTGGTTCTGCCGCCACGCGGGTGGCGGACGGGGGTGCTGGCCTAGGCCTCGGTGGTCTCGGCCGTCTGCGTCTCGGACTCGCCCGCGGCATCCGCCGCCGGCCGGGCCTTCGCCGCAGCACGCTGTGCATTCGCCTCGGCCTTGGCCTCGGACTTGTTCTTCAGAGGAGCGATGACCATGACCATGTTGCGGCCGTCGATCGTGGGGTTGTGCTCGACCGTGCCGAACTCCGCCACGTCTTCCGCGAAGCGCTGCAGGAGGCGGACGCCCATCTCGGGACGCGACTGCTCGCGACCCCGGAAGAGGATCATCGCCTTCACCTTGTCGCCGGTCTTCAGGAAGCCGACGGCGCGCTTCATCTTGGTCTCGTAGTCGTGCTTGTCGATCTTGAGGCGGAACCGGACCTCTTTGAGGATGGTGTTCGCCTGGTTGCGCCGGGCCTCTTTCGCCTTCTGCGCAGCCTCGTACTTGTACTTGCCGTAGTCCATGATCTTGGCGACCGGGGGCTTGGAGTTCGGTGCGACCTCGACGAGATCGAGGTCGGCCTCCTGGGCGAGCCGCAGGGCCACCTCGATCTTCACGACGCCGACCTGTTCTCCGCCGGGACCCACGAGGCGGACCTCGGGAACGCGGATACGGTCGTTTGTACGGGGATCGCTGATGCGTGTTCTCCTCTACTCGAGCTGTGACGCTCGACGGGAGGCGGATGCCGCCCGTCGACGAGAGCGGAAGATCCACGCAGGCTCACACGGAATCGCACCGTTCAGCACTGCGGCACCCTGTCTACTCCCCCGGCTTGCGCCGTGGAAGCGGAGTGCAATCGACCCGGTAACCTTGATGAAGCGGTATGCGCGGGTGGGAGAATCTCCACTTTCGTACCGGGGACTGGCCCCGGGCCCGCAGTAGTCTAACAGAGGATGTCTGTGAGCAACAGTTCAGACGAGTCCACCCTCGAGGCCCCCGTGTCGGGCGCCGACGAGGCCGTCGCCGAGGCGACCCGCGACATCGCGGAGGTCCCGGCGGTCGAGGTCATCACGACCGCCGCGGTGCACCTCATGAGCGCCGCCGCCGTCAAGGTGGGCCTCGCCGACGACCCCGCCGAGCAGACCGACCTCGACGAGGCGCGCAAGCTCATCAACGCCCTCGCCGGGCTCATCACCGCGGGCGCCCCCGAGATCAGCGACATGCATGCGCGCTCGCTCCGCGACGGCTTGCGGTCGCTCCAGCTCGCGTTCCGCGAGGCGTCGGTCATCCCCGACCCGATCGGCCAGGGCCCCGGCGAGAAGTGGACCGGCCCCGTCACCTGAGTCCCGTGCCCACGACGCGGGCGGCGGTATCCGTCACCGCTGGCAGTGCGGGCACCAGTACGTGTCGCGCAGCTCGAGCGGGTTGCGGCCGAACCGGCCGTGCTCGATCGTCGTGCCGCACCGACGACACGGCTCGCCGGCGCGTCCGTACACCCACAGCCGGCGCCCGCGGCGCGTGTCGCCCGTGGTCGTGCGCTCGAAGCGGTCGCGGTTGGCCCGGATGACGCGGCTCGCAAGGGCGACCAGGGGTGCGAGCTCGACCTCGCCGATGGGCCGGTCGGGGCGGATGCCGCGCAGGAAGCACAGCTCGTTGACGTAGACGTTGCCGAGCCCCGCGAGGTTGCGCTGCTCAGCGAGGGCGACGACGACGGGTGCGCCGGGATCGGCGGCGAGTC
>DASUIY010000091.1:0-3563 GCA_036279555.1 Solirubrobacterales bacterium
GGCCAGGGCGCCAAGCCGGGCGAGGGAGGCCACCTGCCCGGCAAGAAGGTCTCCGAGAAGGTCGCCGCGGCCCGTAACGCCTCGCCCGGCACCGACCTGATCAGCCCGTCGAACAACCACGACCTCTACTCGATCGAGGACCTCGCCGAGCTGATCGACGAGCTGAAGACCGTCAACCCCGACGTGCGGGTCTCGGTCAAGGTCCCGGTGGTGCCGAACATCGGCACGATCGGCCTCGGCATAGCCAAGGCCGGCGCCGACATCATCACGCTGTCCGGCTTCGAGGGCGGCACGGGCGCCGCGCGCCAGCACGCGCTGCGCCACGTCGGCCTGCCCTCCGACATCGGCACCCGCGCCGTGCACAGGGCGCTGATGGAGGCCGGCATCCGCAACCGGGTCGAGATCTGGGCGGACGGCGGCTACCGCCACGGCCACGACATCGTCAAGCTGCACTGCCTCGGCGCCAACCGGGTCGGCTTCGGCACGCTGGCGATGGTCAGCCTCGGCTGCACGATCTGCCGCGGCTGCCAGCTCGACACCTGTCACGTCGGCATCGCGACCCAGATCGAGACGGTCGAGCAGGCCCAGGAGCACGGCCTGAAGAAGTTCACGCCCCAGGAAATCGACACGGCCGCGGAGAGCTGCGCCCGCTTCTTCTCGGCCATGGGCGAGGAGGTCAAGCAGGTCGTCGCCTCGCTCGGCTACGAGCGCGCCCAGGACCTGGTCGGCCGCTACGACCTGCTCGAGCAGGTCTCCCACCACGACGCCGTCGACCTGGCGCCGCTGATCACGCCGCTGGAGGAGTTCCTCGACCTCGAGCCGCTGGACCTGCCGGTGGCGGAGGAGATGGCGGAGGAGCGCGCCGAGGCGGGACTGGTGGTCGCCCGGCCGATCCGGATGGAGGCAAAGCAGGCCTCGGCCCAGATCGGCTCCCTCGCCGGCGACGTCTGCTCGGGTCGCACGATCCACAACCGGTTCCCCCGGGCCACCGACGCCAACGACCGCGTCCTCGGCACCGAGCTCTCGGGCGCCATCGCGCGCTCGCGGATCTTCGACGACGGGCCGGAGTCGAGCGACGACGTGCTGGCCAGCCTCGAGTTCGACGGCGGCTCGGTCGCCGGTCAGGGCTTCGGCGCCTTCAACTCCTACGGCGTCTCGATCCGGGTCGAGGGCGGTGCCCAGGACGGCGTCGGCAAGACGATGCTCGGCGGCACCGTCGCCGTGCTGAAGGGCAAGGGCGCAAAGGGCAAGCGGCTGAACGGGTCGGTCGGCAAGTCCTTCGCCTACGGCGCTCAGCGCGGCCGCCTCTTCGTGCAGGGCTCCGCCGACTCGCGCTTCTGCATCCGCCTCTCCGGCGCCGACGTCGTCCTCGCGGGGGAGCCCGAGGAGGACATCGACGACGACCGCGGTTGCATCGTCGACCGCGCCAACGCCAAGGGGTTCGCCTTCGAGTACATGACCTCGGGGCGGGCGATCGTCCTCGGCGACCTCGGCCCCTGGGCCTGCGCGGGCATGACCGGCGGCCGCGTCTACGTCCGCCACAACGCCTTCGGCATCGACCGGGAGGCGATCGTAAGGCGGCTGGGCGAGGGCGCCAAGGTCGAGCTGAAAGAGCTCGACTCCGAGGGCCTGCTAGACGTCGACGACCTGCTCGCCGGCTACGCGAACGAACTGCGGGCGACCGACCAGGACGAGGAGGCCGAGCGCGTGCTGGGCCTGGCGGCGGCCGCAGCCGACAACTTCATGATGGTTGTCCCCCATAAGGTCCAAGCAGACCCAAGCATCTCCACCGAGTAGTCCTCTCAGAGAACAGCGGGCACCCCTCCGACGGAACACGCTGCCCGGACTTGGCGGGGCTATCGGCGTTTTTTCAGCTCACAAGTTCCGCTGGAGGGGTGCCCGCTGTTCCCTGGCGCTGCGGTCGAGATGCTCCGGCTCCTGGGGCTGTTCAGCTTTCGTCGCGAGATGGCCTTCACGCGAGGTGGAGGTGCCACGAGACTTTGTTGAGAGCTTGAGGGGCCGGGGAGGGCCCTTCTGAGGAACTTGTGAGACCACGGCGGTTGGAGGTCCACCATGTTCCCGGTGGCGTGTTCCGCAGAAGGGCCCTCCCCGGCCCTGCTACGGCGTCGTCGTAAGCAAGTCCGCGATCGTCCGTACCTCGCGTAGGAGGCCGTCGAGCATTTCTGCGGTGTTGGTGTGGATCCGCCACTCGGCGTACTGGCGCTCCTGCTCGACCTGGTCGAGGCGTTGCTCGAGCTCCTTGGTCCGAGCGTCGATTCTGTCGATGCGCTTGTTGAGGCGCTTCTCGGCCTTGCGGATGCGGCGCTTCAGCAGTGCGTCGCTCTCCTCGCGGATCGCATCCAGCTCGCGGCGAAGGTCTGGGCCGTTGATCGCGTTCTCCTGCTCGGAAAGCATCTCCTCGACGCCGACGCGTACCCGCTCTATCTCCTCGTGCAGGCGTTCTCGTGCGCGCTCGGCGGCCACCTCGGGTGGTTGGGGCGTGGGGTCGCCTGGGGTCGGGTACCGGTCCACCACCCCCATGCTAGGGGCGGCGGTGGCCGGAAACTCAGTTCGGCGGCTGGCTACCGTTCGAGCGCGAACAGGCGGAAGCGGCCTATGGCCACCTCGTCGCCGTCCGTGACCCGCGCCCAATCGACGATCTCGCCGTTGAGGAAGACGCCGTTGAGGCTGCGGTCGTCGAGGATCCGCAGCGCGTCGGGCAGCTCCGAGACGATCAGGGCGTGGCGCCGCGACACGCTGGGGTCGTCGAGGCGGATGTCGGCGGCCGCGCTGCGGCCGATCCGCGTCCAGCCCTGCTCGATCGGCTGGATCTGGATGTCGCCCTCGCGCCATGCGAGGTAGCGGCCGGGGCGCGGCAGCATCCCCCTCGCCGCCGCCAGCCAGCCGGAGTTGGCTGCTGTTCTCGGGATCGCCAGCTCCGCGGTTTGGCCGTGGTCCTGCATCTGCTCGAAGATCGAGTCGCGCTGGAACTCGGACCTCCCGCAGCGGGGGCATTCGGGCATGGGATCGTCCTCGCGCAGCGAGAGCTGCGAACCGCACGAGGCGCAGAAATACGTTCCCGAACCCGGGAACTCGCCCTCCTCGATGCTGACGACGCTGATGCCGGGACTGACACTGGTAACGATGGGGACTCCTTTCCCGGCGCCTCCGGTCGAGGATAGTAGCGCGGTGTTCTCAATGCTGCATCCGGAATTTTCCGCAAGTAGCGGGATCTGTGGGGCTGGCACGCATAGAATCGCGCTTTCCCATGGGTCCCGTCAGCGCAGAGATAGAGATCGACGTTCCCCGCCAGAGCGTCTTCGACGCGATCGCCGATCTCTCCCTTCGGCCGGCCTTCACCGACCACTTCCTGACCGGCTTCCGCCTCACGCGGATCGAGTCCACCGGCGTTGGGGCCGGGGCGCGGTTTCGCATCGCCGTGAGGCCGCGACGGGTCTGGGCGGACACGACGATCGCCGAGGCCGAGGGGCCTCACCGGCTGGTCGAGCACGGCCGCGGCGGCCGTGCCAACCGCATCCCCTCGACCACGCTGTGGGAGCTCA
>DASUIY010000092.1:0-6303 GCA_036279555.1 Solirubrobacterales bacterium
TGCCCTGGCGCGAGCCGCTCGCACCGGCTCCGGACGCCGGCGCGGTGACGGCGACCGACCCACTGGCGCTCGAGGGCCGCGACGGCCGCCCGCTCACCGCGGTGACGCCGATCGACATGGAGCCCTCGCAGTTCCTCCTCGACGAGGTCGCCGCGCACATCGGCGAGTCGGACTTCGGCGTGATCGTCGCCGGCCGCCAGCTCGACCCCGAGCTGCGCGAGCCGCTGACCCACCTGGCTCGCGCCGCCGGCTTCCCGATCCTCGCCGAGCCCACCTCGCAGCTGCGCTGCGGCCCCCATGACCGCTCCTACGTCGTCAGCGCTTACGACCACCTGCTCCGCGACGAGGGCTTCCGCGAGGAGATGAAGCCCGGCCTCGTCTTGCGCTTCGGCGGGATGCCGACCAGCAAGCCTCTGCGCACCTGGCTGGCGACCTCGGGCGCGGACGAGATCGTCGTCGACCCGAGCTGCGGCTGGAACGAGCCGACCCGCCGTGCCGCCGCGCTGCTGCGAGCCGACCCGACGGAGCTGGCCTCGGGCTGGGCGGCGCGACTCGGTGAGGACCGGCCCGCGCCGGCCCGCTGGCTGGACGCCGAGCGAGCTGCGTGCGAAGCACTGGAGAGGGAGCTGGCGGGGCTCGCCGAACCGACCGAGCCCGGGCTCCACCTGGCTCTCGGTCGCGCCCACCTCGACGGCGATCTGGTCTACACGGCGTCGAGCATGCCGATCCGGGACCAGGAGGCCTTTCTCGCCCCCTCGGCCGCAGACGCCATGTTCCTCAGCAATCGCGGGGCCAACGGCATCGACGGTCTCGTCTCCTCCGGCATCGGCGCCGCCCACGCCTCGGGCCGGCCGACCACGATCGTCACCGGCGACCTCGGCCTCCTGCACGACGTCGGCGGCCTGGCGGCCGTCCGCGAGGTCTCCACTCCGGTCCGCATAGTCGTCATCGACAACGACGGCGGCGGGATCTTCGGTTTCCTCCCCCAGGCCGAGACGCTGCCAGAAGAGGAGTTCGAAGCGCTCCTCGGCACCCCCCAGGGAGTCGATGGCGCCAAGGCGGCAGCCCTCTTCGGCCTGCCGCACCGCCGACTCGACTCGCTGGAGCAGCTGCCCGGCGCGCTGGATGCAGGCACGGGCCTGATCGAGGTCAAGGTAGACAGGCGGGCCAACGTCGAGCTCCATCGTCGCCTCAGCGCCGCAGTCGTCGCGGCGGTGAGCGGGTGAAGACGGAGCGGCTGCACCATCTGGATGCCCTGCGCGCCCTGACGATGCTGCTCATCCTGCCCGGGCACGCGCTTGCCCTGGTGGGCCTGCGCGGGGGCTGGAACGACCTCGAGTCTGCGACCTACTGGACGATCCATGTCTTCCGCCTGCCGCTCTTCTTCATCGTCGCGGGCTTCTTTGCCGCGCTCCTGGTCACAACCCGTGGAACGGGTTCGTTCCTGCGCAACCGCGCCGTCCGCATCTGGATCCCGTTCGCCGTCTGCCTCGTCGCGGTCGTGCCTCTGGTCACCCTGGAGCTCCAGGCCCTCTCCGAGCAGCCCCACCGGGCCGGCGCCGAAGGCCTCGGCGCCTTCGCCGACCCACATCCCTCCTTCCTCTGGTTCCTCTGGTACCTGACCTTGATCTATGCCGCGACGCTTCTGGCCCGCTGGGCTCTGAGGCCGATCCCGGCGCCGCGGCAATGGCTCGTCCGACACGGGCGGCTGCTCGGGCATTGGTCGGCCCCGTTGCTGCTTGCTCTTCCCACCGCGTTGCTTCTCTACAGGCAGCCGACCTGGCTCGCCATCGCCCCCTCCGAAAGCTTCGTGCCGCGGCTCGACCTCTTGGGCTACTACGCGATTTTCTTCGTCACCGGCTGGCTGCTCTACGCGACACCCGGCCTACGGGAGACGATCGAGGGAAAGCACCGGAGCTACCTGGCGATCGCCGCCGTTGCGCTGCCACCCGCTTTGGCCCTCTACCTCCTGCAAAGCGAGCCGGCGATCGGGACAAGCAAGGCCTTCCACGTCCTGGCCCTGTTCCTGCTCTCGATCTCAACCTGGACGCTGGCGTTCGGGCTGCTGGGCCTGGCCCGGCGCTTTTGCCACGCAGCGAACTCGCGCCTGCGCTACTGGACCGACGCCGCCTACTGGATCTACCTCAGCCACTTCGTCGTGATGGGCGCACTCGCCCTCGCGGTCGTCGACCTGCCCATGCCCGAGGTCGTCCGCGTCATCATCCTCGCCGGCTTCACCCTTGCCATGATCTTCCCCGCCTACGGACTGTTCGTCCGCCACACTGCGATCGGCCGCGTGCTGCACGGGCCGCGACCCCAGGCGCCGGAGAGGCGACAGTCCCGCCGGCAGCTCACTCGGCCAGCAGCGGTAGCAGGGCGCCGAGCTTGATCTCGGTCTCGGCGAGCTCGGCGGCCGGGTCGGAGCCGGCGACGATGCCGACTCCCGCGTAGAGATGGGCCTCGCGGTCGCGCAGGACCGCGCTGCGCAGGGCAACGCAGAACTCGCCGTCTTCGGCGGCGTCCATCCAGCCGACCGGGCCGGCGTACCAGCCGCGGTCTATCCGCTCGAGCTCGGCGATCGCGGCTCTCGCGGCCTCCCTGGGCTCGCCGCCGACGGCGGGCGTCGGGTGCAGCATGCCGGCAAGCTCGACCGCGGAGCGGGGCTCGGCCAGCTGGGCGACGACGGGAGTGGCGAGGTGCTGGATGTTGGCGACCTTGACGATCTCGGGCTCGGGGCCGGCCTCGACCCAGACGGCGTGGGGCCTCAGGGTGCGGGCGATCCGCTCGGCGACGATCGCGTGCTCGCGGCGGTCCTTGTCGCTGCGCAGGAGCTGCTCGCCGAGGTGGTCGTCAACCGCGGGGTCGGAGCTGCGGCGGGTGGAGCCGGCGAGCGCGACGGTCGAGACGCTGGCGCCGGAGCGACGCAGGAGCAGCTCGGGACTCGCGCCGACGAACGCGGCCTCGGGCGTGCCACAGCAAAAGCAGAAGCAGGAGGAGAACTGCTCGCGCATCGCACCGAAGACAGCGGCCGGGTCGTGAGCCGCGCCGGCCGAGACGAGCACCTCGCGGGCCAGCACCACCTTCGACATCTCCCCAGCCTCGATCCGGTCTGTCGCCGCGGCCACGGCGCGCTCGAAGTCGCCGGGGGGGTGGGCGCCGGCGATCTCGACCCGCCCCGTCGGGTGGGGGTCGAGCATCGGCAGGGGACCGGGGCGCAATCCCGCGAGCCTGGCCTCCAGGATCGAGATGAGCTCGTCCGCATCATCGCCCGGCCGGACGATGGCATTGACGGTAAGAAAGGCATCCTCTCCACTGCGACAGAGCGAAAGTTCGGGTAACACCAGCGAGGCCGGAGGGAGCGAGGACCAGGTCGAGGAGGAACCGCCATCGGGGTCGAAGGCGAAGCCGCCGACCCAGACCGCTCCGGCACCTGCCGGCAGGCCCCGCGGCTCCTCGAAGATCGTCTCGGCCCCCAAGCACTCTCGGGCGGCGTCGCGGAAGCGGTCCGGCCCTCGCGAGGTCACCTCCTGAGCGACGCCGAGCCCGGCCAGGGCGAACTTCCGATCCGGCTGCTCCCAGCAGAACCAGCGATCCGCGGCCAGCCGCGAAGCAAAGACCGCTGCGCAGGGGTCAACGCCCTCGACCGGCACGGTGACGCTGACCACCGTTCGCCGGTCGCGTTCGGCGGCGCGCTCCAGCGCCCCGCTCAGCTTTGCGAGGAGATCCTCAGTCGCTGCCGCGAGCAATCGCGATCTCGCCAGTCCGGACCATCTCGATCAGGCCGTGCGGGCGGATCATCCGCTCGAAGGCCTCGATCTTCTCGGCGGAGCCGGTGACCTCGATCGTCAGCGCGCGGCGCGAGACGTCGACGATCTTGGCGCGGAAGATCTCGGCGAACTGGATGATCTCCGAGCGGCTCTCGACCGCGGCGGAGACTTTGAACATCGCCATCTCGCGGGCGACCGTCTCCTCCGGCTCCATGTCGCGGATCTTCAGCACGTTGACCAGCTTGTGCAGCTGCTTGGTCACCTGGTCGATCGGGTGCACGGCACCGTCGAGGGTGAGGGTGATGCGCGAGATGCTCGGGTCGTCGGTCGGGCCGACCGCGAGCGTGTCGATGTTGAAGCCGCGCCGGGAGAAGAGCCCGGCGACGCGCGCCAGCACGCCAGGCTTGTTCTCGACCAGGATCGAGAGGATGTGCTTGCGCCCGCTGAGCTGGCCGGGGACGCGCAGGTCCTCCAGCTTCACCACCTGTGGGGTGCCGGCCTCCATCAGCCCACCATGTCCCTGGCCGCGGCCCCCGCCGGGATCATCGGGAAGCAGTTCTCCTCGGGCGAGACGCGCACATCGAGCAGCACCGGCCCGTCTGTCTCCAGCGCCTTGACCATCGTCTCCTCGAGGTCGGCGGAGTCTTCGCAGCGCAGGCCGGTCGCGCCGAAGGCCTCGGCGAGCTTGACCCAGTCGGGGCTCGGCCCCATCTCGACCGAGCTGTAGCGGCGGTCCCAGAAGAGCTCCTGCCACTGGCGGACCATGCCCATGTAGCCGTTGTTCATCAGGAAGACCTTGACCGGGATGTCTTCGGCGACGCAGGTCGCCAGCTCCTGGCAGTTCATGATCAGGCTGCCGTCGCCGGCGAGGCAGACGACCGTCTCTTCGGGGCGGGCGACCTTGGCGCCGACAGCCGCCGGGAGCCCGAAGCCCATCGTCCCCAGCCCGCCCGAGTTGATCCAGCGCCGCGGCTTGTCGAAGCCGTAGTACTGCGCAGCCCACATCTGGTGCTGGCCGACGTCGGAGGTGACGATCGCGTCGCCCTGCGTCGCCCGGTGCATTGCCTCGATCATGAACTGCGGCTTGATCTCGCCGTCCTTGCCCTCGTCGTAGCGCAGCGGGAACTCGTCCTGCCAGGCCTTGATCTGCTTCCACCAGCCGTCGAGGCGCGAGCCGTCGGTCTGCAGCGCCCGGTACTCGCGGGTCAGCGCCGGCAGCACCAGCTTGGCGTCGCCGACGATCGGGATGTGGGCGGGGACGTTCTTGGAGATCTCCGCCGGGTCGATGTCGATGTGGATGAACTTGGCCCGGGGCGCGAACTCGGAGAGCTTGCCGGTGATGCGGTCGTCGAAGCGGGCGCCAATCGCGACTATCAGGTCGGCCTCGTCCATGGCGTAGTTGGCGGCGCGGGTGCCGTGCATGCCGAGCATCCCCAGCCACTGCTCGCCGGAGGCCGGATAGCTGCCGAGGCCCATCAGGGTCGAGGTGATCGGGAAGCGATCGGCGGCCGCGAGCTCCCGCAGCTCCTCGGAGGCGTTGGCGTTGACCACCCCGCCTCCCGTGTAGAGGATGGGCTTGCGGGCGTTGGCGATCGCCTTGGCGGCGATGCGCACCTGCTTGACGTTGGGGGCGCCGGGCGGTTTGTAACCGGCCAGCTCGACCGGCTCGGTGCGCGGCGCATAGTCGATTTCCGCACGCGAAAGGTCCTGGGGGATGTCGAGCAGGACCGGCCCCGGGCGCCCGGTCGAGGCGACGTGGAAGGCCTCGTGCACGTACTCGGGGATCTGGCGCGGATCGGTGACCGCGAAGGAGTGCTTGACGAAGGGCAGCGTCGCGCCAAGGATGTCGGCCTCCTGGAAGCCGTCGGTGCCGATCAGCTCGGTCCGCACCTGGCCGGTGATGAAGACCGTCGGCACCGAGTCCAACATCGAGTCGGCGATCGCGGTGACGAGGTTCGTCGCGCCCGGGCCGGAGGTGGCGAAGGCGACGCCGACTTTGCCGGAGGCCTTGGCGTACCCCTCGGCCGCGTGGCCTCCCCCCTGCTCGTGGCGCACCTGGATGTGGCGGAACTCGGCGTCGACGAGCGCGTCGTAGGTCGGCAGGTTGGCCCCGCCGGGGATGCCGAAGACGTGCTCCACGCCCTCGGCCTTGAGGCTTTCCATCAATGCGTCGGCCGCTCTCATTGTGGCGATGCTACCAGTGGCCCCATGCCCGTAACGCAGGGCTTTTGGCGAGCCTCCAGGCCCGCGGGTCCTGTCGCCGCAGGGGACCCACCGCCCCTTCCGGTCGCTAAAGCGTCCTCAGGGGCGGTCCCCCCTACGACGCCACCCGCGGGAGAGACCGCGCCGGCATACGCGTGCACCGCGCGAAGCTCAGAAAGCTCAGCGTCAGGCCAAGCGCGATGCGTTCATCCGGGAAAGCTCTCGCCCTTCGAAGCTATCTGCTTGTGGAGCCCGTCCCTCGCGGGGGGTGGCGTGGATTTGGGGGACCACCCCGAGGAAGCTTTAGCTACCGCAGGGGTGGTGGCACCAAATC
>DASUIY010000093.1:0-2335 GCA_036279555.1 Solirubrobacterales bacterium
TTTCGAGCACCTCCTTGGCCAGGCCGCAGGCCTTGGCCACCGAGGGGTTGCCGCCGATCTCGGAGTAATTGGCGGGCTTGCCGCCCTGGCTGCGGACCGCGTCGGTCAGCGTCAGCGAGCCGCCCCCGGCCCCGATCACGAGGCCGAGATTGCCCTCGAACCCGTGATCCTTGCCCTGGATCACGCCGCGGTGGTCGGCGGCGTCGATCGCGGCGACGTTGCGCTCGAAGTCAGACGGCTCGTAGGTCTCCCGGGTGTCGTCCTCGGCGATCTCCAAGCGCTTGCGCAGCAGCCCCTTCTGGCGGCCGACCGCCTCGTTCTCCATCTCCATGTGGGCGTCGAGGGCGACGAAGCTGCCGTCGGCGAGCTCGGCGAGGGGGTTGATCTCGGCCAGCGTCATGTCGTTGTCGCGGAAGAGGCGGGCGAGGCGGGCGAGGATCGGCGTCGCGCGGTTCAGCTGCGAGCCGGTGACCCCGGTCGCCGCGACGACCTGCTTGGCCTCGAAGTCGGCGATCGGCAGCAGGTTGGAGACGTGGCCGCGGCCGACGTGGTCGGGGTGCTGCTCGGCGACCTCCTCGATGTCGATGCCGCCCATGTCGCTGAACAGCATCAGCGGCTTCTTCGCGGTGCCGTCCCAGACGACGCCGGCGTAGTACTCCTGCTTGACCTCCGCTTTCGGGTCGACGAGGACGCCGCGCGGCATGTGGCCGTTTATCTCCAGCTTCAGGATCGCCTCGGCGTGCTCGGCCGCCTCGTCGGGCGTATCGGCGAACTTGACCCCGCCCGCCTTCATCCGCCCGCCGCTCAGCACCTGCGACTTGATCACGACCGGCCCGCCGATCTCCTCGGCGACCTTCCGGGCTTCCTCGGCGCTCGTGCAGAAGCCGTACTTGGTGACGGGAATCCCCGCCAGCTCGACGATCTGCCTTGCCTCGTACTCGAAGAACCTCATCAGCGGCGCGGAACCCTATCCAAACCGGCGCCGGTCCAGGCCCTCCGAAGGTGCCCGGCCACGCGGGCGGTGGCTTCCCCGCCGGTCTTCAACTCGGCGCCGTCAAGGGTCCGGACCCGCTCGACGCCGCGCAGCGAGCCCGTCAGGAACACCTCGTCGGCCCCGATTAAGTCCTCCCGGCAGAGTTCTGCTTCGCGGGCCTCGAGGCCCGCGTCGGCGGCGATTTCCAGCACGCATGCCCTGGCGATGCCGGGCAGGATGCGACCATCGGCCGGTGGCGTCACCAGGGCGCTGCCCATGACCGCGAAGACGTTGGCACGAGAGGCCTCGAGCAGGGTGCCGTCCCGGTCGAAGATCGCCGAGACCGCATCGGGCCCCAGGCGTGCCTGCTCTGCATCGAGAAAGGCGCGGTCCGCCCACTTATGGCAGCCCAGCCCGCCCGGCAGCACGAGGCTGTGCGCGTCGATCGCGTGCGGCTCAGCGGGAAGGATCCGTTCGGGCTCGACCTCGGCATTCTCGATCGTGACGTCGATCTCGCCGTCAGCGACTGGCGCGGCGGTTATCCGGAGGCCGCCCCGGGAGACGTTCCGGGCGCGCTCGTCGATGGCCCGGGCGAGTTCCGAAGGCTGGGGCCAGTCGGGGAACAGGGTCTCGAGGCTGGCGTCGAGCCTGGCGATGTGGGCGTCCAGCTGGACCGGCCGGCCGTCGAGGACGAGCAGGGTCTCGAAGACCCCCCGCTGACGATCGGGCCGGGGCTGCGCTGGCACGGCGGCATTGTGGCAACCTCGCGGACCCCTCCGCCACCAGGCCGCGTGTGAAGACCCTGCTGATCGACAACCACGACTCCTTCACCTACAACCTCTTCCAGCTGTTGGGCGAGGTCAACGGCGAGGAACCGATCGTCGCCCGCAACGACGAGGCGGGCTGGGAGGAGCTGGAGGCGCTCGGCTTCGACAACGTCGTCATCTCACCCGGTCCCGGCCGTCCTGAGCGCGAAGCCGATTTCGGCGTCTGCGCCGAAGCGATCCACCACGCATCCGTGCCGCTGCTAGGCGTCTGCCTCGGTCATCAGGGGATCGGCTGGTCATACGGCGGCAAGGTGGCGCACGCCCTGGAGCCCATGCACGGCCGCCTCTCCGCCGTCGTCCACGACGGGTCACCGCTCTTCGCCGGCATCCCGCGGGAGTTCCAAGCTGTCCGCTACCACTCGCTCTGCCTTCCCGGCCTGCCTTCCGAGTTGCGTCCCATCGCCTGGGCCTCCGATGGTGTCCTGATGGCCCTTGAACACCGCTCTCGGCCGCAATGGGGCGTCCAATTCCACCCCGAGTCGGTCTGCGCTGCGCATGGCCGTCGCTTACTGGAGAACTTCCGGAACCTGAGCGC
>DASUIY010000094.1:0-6172 GCA_036279555.1 Solirubrobacterales bacterium
CTTGGCCGCCTCGAAGGGGATGAAGGCGGCGGGCAGGAAGGCGTCGACCGCGACGTCGAGCCGCACCGGCTCCGCTGCCTCCTCCTCCCCGGCCGCCTCGCGCGCGGCCCCGACGGCCTCGTCGATCATCTGGCAGTAGAGCTCGAAGCCGACCGCGGCGACGTGGCCGGACTGCTCCTCGCCGAGCAGGTCGCCGGCGCCGCGGATGTCGAGGTCGCGCATCGCGATCTTGAAGCCGGAGCCGAGCTCGGTGTGGTCGGCCAGGGTCGAGAGCCGCGCCGCCGCTTCCTCGGTCAGCGCCTCTGCCGATGGGTAGAGGAGGTAGGCGAAGGCACGCTCGCGAGAGCGGCCCACCCGGCCGCGGATCTGGTAGGCCTGGGCCAGCCCGAGCTGGTCGGCGCGCTCGACGATCAGGGTGTTGGCGCTGGGGATGTCGAGGCCGGACTCGATGATCGTCGTCGTCACCAGGCAGTCGGCGTCGCCGCGCAGGAAGCCGAGCATCGTCTCCTCCAGCTGCGTCTCTTCCATCTGCCCGTGCGCTTCGGCGAAGCGCGCCTTCGGCACCAGGCCGCGCAGCCGCTCGACCGTCTCCGGCAGCGAGTCGATCCGGTTGTGGAGGAAGAAGGCCTGGCCGCCGCGCTCGAGCTCGCGCTCGATCGAGTGCCGCACGAGATCCTCGTCGTAGGGGCCGACGTAGGTGCGGACCGGGCGGCGGCCCTCGGGCGGCGTCTCGATCGTCGAGATGTCGCGCAGCCCGGCGAGGCTCATCTGCAGGGTGCGGGGGATCGGCGTCGCCGAGAGCGCCAGCACGTCGACCTTCAGCTTCAGCTGGCGCAGCAGTTCCTTCTGCTTGACCCCGAAGCGCTGCTCCTCGTCGACGATGACGAGGCCGAGGTCCTTGGCGCGCACGTCGCGCGAGAGCAGCCGGTGGGTGCCGATCAGGACGTCGACCCCACCCGCCTCGAAATTGGCGAGCACGGCTTTGACCTCGGCCGGCTTGCGCAGGCGCGATATCCCCTCGACGACGAAGGGGAGGTCGGCGAGGCGCTCGCGGAAGGTGCCGAAGTGCTGCTGGGCGAGGATCGTCGTCGGCACCAGCATCATCACCTGCTTGCCGTCGGCGGCGGCCTTGACCGCGGCCCGCAGCGCCACCTCCGTCTTGCCGAAGCCGACGTCGCCGCAGACCAGGCGGTCCATCGGCTGCTCGGCCTCCATGTCGCCCTTGACCGACTCGATCGCTTCCACCTGGTCGGCGGTCTCGCGGTAGGGAAAGGCGGCCTCCATCGTCATCTGCCACTCGCCGTCGGCGCCGAAGGCATGGCCCTTGCGGGTGCGACGCTCGGCGTAGAGGTTGAGCAGCTCGCCGGCGAGGGCACCGGCCGCCTTGCGGGCGCGCGCCTTCATGTTCTGCCAGCGCTTGCCGCCCAGCGCGGAGAGGGTCGGTTCGCCGCCGGCCCCGACGTAGCGGCTCAGCTTCGCCAGCTGGTCGGTGGGGACGTAGACGCGGTCCTCGCCCTTGTATTCGAGGTAGAGGTAGTCGCGGGTGACGCCGCCGACCTCGCGCGTCTCGAAGCCTGCGAAGCGGGCGACGCCGTGATCCTCGTGGACGACGTAGTCGCCGACCCGCAGGTCGCTGAAGGCGAGGCGGGTGCGCCCGGCGCCGGGGGCGCGGGCTTCGGCGCGGCGGCGCCGGTGGACGAGGCGGCGGAAGGGATAGACGGCGAGCCGCAGCTCGGGGCTGACGAAGCCCTCGCGCATGCGGGCCTCGGCGAAGGTCAGGCCGGGACTGGGCGAGAGGCGGCCGCCGTCGAGCAGCGCGGCGTCGAGCCGGTCGAGCCCGTAGCGCGCCCGCTCCGCCTCGCCGCGGTCGTCGAAGGCGACCACGGTGCGATACCCGGAGCGGACCTGCTTCTCCAGCTCGGCCTCGGCCTCCTTGACGCTGCGGGCCGGCGACTCGGCCCGGGCGGCGCGGAAGGCGTCCTCGTCGTCGCTGCCGGCGGCGGCGAAGGAGAGTGCGGCGCGCTCGGCGAGCGGCGTGGCGACGTCGACGTAGAGGCGGCTGGCGTCCTCGGCGTGCATCGCGGTCGTCGCGTCCTCCCAGTGGTCGCGCAGGGCTGGCTCGATCTCCTCGGCCGCGGCGAGGATCACCGCCGCCGAGTCGGGCACCAGGGCCAGGGGCGGGCCGAAGCGGTCCAGGGGCAGGACCTCGGCCAGGCTCGGCGCCTCGCGGCCCTCCTCCTCGGCCTCCATCGCCGCCAGCTCGGCCAGCTCGCGGTGCTCCGCGTCGAGCTCGGCCGCGGGCGCCAGCTCGACCCGCTCGGCATCGCCCAGGGAGCGCTGGGTGAAGGTCGAGAACCAGCGCATCGACTCGACCTCGTCGCCGAAGAGCTCGATCCGCACGGCGCGCTCGACGGTGGCGCCGAAGGCGTCGAGGATGCCACCGCGGAGGGCGAACTGACCGCGCTCCTCGACCTGCTCGACGCGTTCGTAGCCGGCGGCGGCGAGGTCGCGGACGACTGCGCCGAGGTCGATCTCCTCGCCCTGGGCGATCGCGAACCCGGCCGGCCGCAGGGCGGCGTCGGGGACGGCCTCGGCCAGGGCGGTCGCGCCGGCGACGACGACCGCGTCCCCCTCCCTCCCCAGGGCGTCGAGCGCGTCGATCCGCAGCCCGACCAGGTGCGGCGGCGGCGTCACGTGCGAGGCGAAGCCGGTGCCCCGCGAGGGGTAGAGGCGGACCCGCCGCGGCGCCAGGTAGGCGCGCAGGTCGGCGGCGAGGTCGCGGGCGGAGCGGTCGTCGGCGGCGACCAGGAGCGCCGGGCGGCCGGCGAGGCCTCGATCGTCCTCGAGCAGAGCCGCGAGGAGCAGCGGCCGCAGCATCGCCGAGACCGGCACCTCGACCTTCTCGCCCCCTCCGGCGGCCTCGCGCACGCGGCCGCTGAGCGCGTGAACGCGCTCGTTCTCGGCGGCTATCTCTATGAGAGGACGAAGTGACATCGGGCGTGGTCAGGAGATTGCCATGCGGCGTCCTCGGTCGCTCGCGTGCAGAGCACGCCACGCTCCCTGCGTCCTTGCCTGGTCAATCTCCTGACCACGGCCCGACAGGAGTTCTGGCAATAATCGCAGTCTGAAGCTGAGGCAAACACCCCAGGGAGTCATCGTCGAGGATCAACAGCGAGAGCGCTGGATCGCCCTGCCACCCGACCGCGACATGCTCACTTTGCTCAGCGGAGATACCGAGGTCCACGCGGAGATCGAGCGCGCGATCGAAGCCAGCGACGCCACCCCCGCCGACCCGACGACCGCCGGGCTCCCCTTCGAGGCCCGTTCGCTGCGGGCCTTCAGCCTCTGGCCCGCCCATTACGAGGGCTCTGCCCGGATGCTGGTCAAGCGCTTCTTCCCGGCGCCGGTGCAGCGGGCGGCGGCGGCCTATGAGCGCGTCACGCGCCGGACCTTCCCGCCGTTCAAGCCGAACAAGCGCTTCCACGAGGTTCCGGCCTTCTACGTCGGCAATCACGCGGCGATGCTGGCCGACGGCGAGGAGATGCCCTGGCCCTCGCACACCTCCTACCTCGACTTCGAGCTGGAGCTGGCCTTCGTGCTCGCCCGGCCGCTCGCCGACCCGACCCCGGCGGAGGCGCGCGAGGCGATCGGGGGCTGGTTCGTGCTCAACGACTGGAGCGCCCGCGAGGTGCAGGCCGAGGAGGTCCGCCACGGCGTGTTCGGCCCGGCGGTGAAGTCGAAGACCTTCGCTAACTCGGTCGGCTGCGACGTGCTCAGCGCCGACGCGATGCCCGACTGGACCGCCGCCCGCGGCCGGGTGCGCGTCGACGGGCAGGTCTGGTGCGAAGGGACCACGGCCGGCCCGGCCCACGACGTCGGCGAGATGCTCGCCTACGCCGCGGCCGGCGAGCGGCTGGAGCCGGGCGACGTGATCTCGACCGGGACGATGCCCGGCTGCTGCGGCCTCGAGATCGACCGCTGGATCCAGCCCGGGCAGACGGTCGAGCTGGAGATCGACGGGATCGGCACGCTCTCGAACCGGGTCGTGGCCCGGCGATGAGGAAGCTGCTCGCGGCCGGCTCGGCGCTGGGCCTGCTCGCCCACAACGCCTTCGAGACCCGCGCCGGGGTCGGGCTCGTCTTCGAGCCCTTCATCGGCCGTCGCGGCGCGTACGCCCTCTGGGCCGGCTACTTCCCGCTGATGCTCGCCGCCGCCCTGCGCGAGGGCGAGATGGCGCGGCGGCTGACCGCCTTCAGCGCCGGGATCGGGGTGGCGGGCGTCGCGGTCCACTTCAAGGCCTGGCCGTGGTCGCTGCACGGCGGGGTGCCGATGCTCGACGAAGCCGAGGGCCTGAGCGAGGACCAGCTCCCCGCCTACAACGCGGTGCTCTGGTTCTGGCTCGTCTGCAGCGCCCTCAGCCTGCCCGCCGCCAACCGGCCCGGGTCCCGCCGCTTCGCCCTCGCCGGCCTGCTCAACTTCCCGATCCTGCTCGCCTCCGCCCAGCACCACTTCCGCTGGGCGCGCGAGCAGGCCGAGCGCGAACCGGAGCGCTGGAGCCCCGCCCTCCGCGAATGACCGCCGACGGGCCGAAATACACCCCTATATGAGCGGTTTTAGTCCCGTCGGCGGAGAAAAGGGGGTTTTGTCGCTCACGTTCGACAATCTGGGAGAGGCGGCGGAGCTGGAGATGGGGGCGCTCTCGGCAGATGCGCCGTTGGGCGGCCACGTCACCGCGACCGAGGTGGTGCCGGCGCTGCTCGACCGCCTCGCGGCGCGGGAGCTGGCGGCGACCTTCTTCGTCGAGGGGCTCAACGCAGAGCTTTACCCGGACCTGCTGCGCGAGATCGGCGCGGGCGGCCACGAGGTGGCCTACCACGCCTGGCGCCACGAGCAATGGGACGGGATGAGCGCCGCCGGACAGACCGAGAATCTGGCGCGGGGCGTTGCCGCCTTCGATCGCATCGGGCTCGAGATCTCCGGCCTGCGCCCGCCCGGCGGTCGGCTCGGCCCCGGCGGCACGGCGGTCCTGCGCGATGCCGGCCTGCGCTACTGCTCCCCCGCCGGTGCCGGAGCCGGCGAGGACGGCGGCGTCGCCCTGCTGCCGTTCCAGTGGCGCCACGTCGACGCCAGCTGCGTCCTGCCGCCGCTCGCCGGCGCCCGCGAGCAGATGACCGGCTCGCCCGACCCGGTGGAGCCGGCGGCCTTCGTCGCCTCGCTGGCAAGGGAGATCGAGGGGCTGGCCGATGGCGGCTACCTCGCGATCGTCCTCCACCCCTTCATGCTCGCCTGGCTGGGCGAAGAGAACCTGGATGCCCTGCTCGACCGGGTCGCGACCGCGGCGGGACGTGAGGGAGTCTGGGTGGCCCCCTGTGCCGACGTCGCCGCCCACGTGCTCGAACACCCGGAGCGGTTCGCCGGCGGCACCGAGCTCGACGCGAGCAGCTGGGCCCAATAGACAGCCGTAGTATCCCCGTCATGTCCGCGCTGGGAGACGTGGCGGCGGCGATCCTGCCGCCAGAGGCCGGGGGACCCGATCCCGAGCGGGTCGCGAGCGTCGCCCGGCGGATGGTCGACCGGATGCCCGCCGTCTCGCAGGCGGGGCTGGGGGCAGCCCTGGTCGGGCTCGAGGCCTTCTCGCTGGCCCGCACCGGGCGCAGGTTTGGAGCCCTCTCGCCCGAGCGGCGCGAAGCGCTGGTGGGGGAGATTGCGCGCCTCGGCGGCGCGCCCGCACTCGACGCAGTCAAGTCGATCGTGCTGCTCGCCCACGGCGCCGACACCTTCGCAGGGGAGATTGCGACGGTCGGCTCCCGTTACGAGCCCTCGCGGCCCGACAGCGAGATGAACCTCACCCCGGCGGCAGAGTGGCCCGCCACGAGCAGCTGTGACGCCGTGGTGATCGGCTCCGGGGCCGGCGGCGCCTTCGCCGCCCGGGCGCTGGCCCGGGCCGGGCTCGACACGGTGATCGTCGAGGAAGGCGAGCGCTGGACCGTGGACCGGATCCGCAGCTCCCACCCACTCGACCGCTTCGCCTCGATCTACCGCGACGGGGGCACGACGATGGCGTTCGGCAACCCACCGATCGCCCTGCCGCTGGGGCGCGCCGTCGGCGGCACGACCGTGATCAATTCGGGCACCTGCTACCGGCCGCCGGCGTCGGTGGCGAGAGCCTGGC
>DASUIY010000095.1:0-2346 GCA_036279555.1 Solirubrobacterales bacterium
CTCGGCGCCGACGCAGGCGAGGTTCTGGGCGCACTCGAGCACCGCCTCGACCGTGCCGGCGTAGGGGTCGCAGGCGACGCGCCGCCCGTTGCCGTCGATCGAGACGGCGATCGCGCTGCCGGCCTCTGGGATCTGCAGCACGGCCGCGTCGGCCGACTCGGGCCGGCGCACCGTGCGCGAGCCGACCACCGAGTCGTACTGCTCGAAGGCCCAGCGCTTCGAGGCGACGCTGGGAGAGGAGAGCAGCGCCAGCAGCGTCTCCTCGGCCGAGGCGGCGGAGTCGAGCGTCGCCCTGTTGCCGTAGATCCACCCGTCGGGCTCGGCGGGGCTGAGGTCGTAGAGGGGGCAGCCGTCGACCAGGGCGTCGACCGGCATCTCGCCGGCAATCTCGCCGCCGCGCAGGACTCGCACCTGGCCGCTGTCGGTGACGACGCCGATCTCCGCCGCGCCGGTCTGCCATTTCTCGCAAACCGCCAGCACCTCGGCCACCTTCTCCGGCTCGACCACTCCCAGCATCCGCTCCTGGGACTCGGAGACCATGATCTCGAAGGGCTCCATGTCGGCCTCGCGCAGCGGCACCCGGGCCACGTCGAGGTCGATGCCGACGCCGCCCGCCGAGGCCATCTCCGCGGCCGAGGAGGTGAGGCCGGCGGCGCCGAGGTCCTGCAGCGAGACGAGCAGCCCCTTGTCCAGCAGCTCCAGGCAGCACTCCAGGACCTTGGACTCCTCGAAGGGGTCGCCGATCTGCACGGTCGGGCGCTTCGCTTCGTCGCCATCGCCCAGCTCGGCCGAGGCCAGAACCGAGGCGCCGCCGATCCCGTCGCGGCCGGTCGAGGCGCCCATCAGCACGACGGCGTTGCCGACGCCCGCCGCCGCGGCGCGAACCATGTCCGCCTGCTTGGCGATCCCCACGCACATCGCGTTGACCAGGCAGTTGTGCTCGTAGGGGGCCTCGAAGTAGATCTCGCCGCCGACGTTCGCCACCCCGATCGAGTTGCCGTAATGCCCGATGCCGCGCACGGCGCCGTCGAGCAGGTGACGCGAACGGACCGAGTCGAGCTCGCCGAAGCGCAGCGAGTCCAAGATCGCGATCGGGCGGGCGCCGAGGGCGAAGACGTCGCGCAGGATCCCGCCGACGCCGGTCGCCGCCCCCTGGAAGGGCTCGACCGCGCTCGGGTGATTGTGGGACTCGACCTTGAAGGCGATCGCGTAGCCGCCGCCGACGTCGACCGCGCCGGCGTTCTCACCCGGCCCCATCACCACCCGCTCGCCCTCGGTCGGCAGCCGGCGCAGCAGCTTGCGCGAGTGCTTGTAGGCGCAGTGCTCGGACCAGAGCAGGCTGAACATCGCCAGCTCGACGTCGTTGGGGGCCCGCCCGAGCTTCTCGACGATCAGCTCGAACTCGGAGTCGGTCAGGCCCAGCTCGCGGTGCTTGGCCACCTCGACCGTCACGCCGGCGCCCCGGCTGCGGCGACGGCTTCGAAGACGCGCAACCCGTCCGTCGATCCCGTCAGCGGGTCGACCGCGTGCTCGGGGTGCGGCATCAGGCCGACCACGTTGCCCGCCTCGTTGCGCACGCCGGCGATGTCGCGCGCCGACCCGTTCGGGTTCTGCCCCGGCGCGTAGCGGTAGGCGACCTGCCCCTTCTCTTCGAGCCCGTCCAGCACCTCGTCCGGCGCCCAGTACCGCCCTTCCCCATGCTTAGCCGGGATCGACAACGCGGGCCGATGGGCCGATTCCGGTCGATATGTGTCCGTTATAGGCCCGTCGGCGGGGATCAGGTCGAGTTGGCGGCAGGTGAAACGCATGCTCTCGTTGAGGAGGAGGGCGCCGGGGAGGAGGCCGGCCTCGCAGAGGACCTGGAAGCCGTTGCAGATGCCCAGCACCGGCCCGCCCGCCGCGGCGAACCCGGCCACCGCCTCCATCGCCGGCGAGAAGCGGGCGATCGCGCCGGCACGCAGGTAGTCGCCGTAGGAGAAGCCGCCCGGGACGACGACCGCGTCGATCCCGCTCAGGTCGCGCTCTTCATGCCAGACCAAGCGTGCCTCGCCGAGCAGCGAACAGGCGTGCAGGGCGTCCCGCTCGTCGCAGGAGCCGGGGAACTGGAGCACTCCCCAGTGCATCAGGCGGCGCCGTCGAGGCGCTCGATCTCGTAATCCTCGATCAGCGGGTTGGCGAGCAGCTTCTCACAGAGCTCGCCCAGCCGCTCGGGGTCCTCGGCCTCGAGCTCGACCATGCGCCCGACCCGGACGTGCTCGACCCCCTCGAAGCCCAGCGCCGGCAGGGCCCGCTCGACCGCCTTGCCTTGAGGGTCGAGGATTCCCTCCTTCGGGCGGATCAAGACTC
>DASUIY010000096.1:0-4906 GCA_036279555.1 Solirubrobacterales bacterium
ATCGTCGTTCACGCAGCCGATCAGGCGCAGACCCAGGCACCGCCGCCCGAGTCGGCCCAGATTTCAGCGGCGATGCGGTCTTGTTCGGCCTTCGGGGCGTTCTGTGGCTCGCCCTGGCCTCCGTAGAGCTTCCACGTTGAGGGGAGGATCTGGTAGGCGCCGCCGGCTCCCGATGAGGGGTTGAGGGCCGAGTAGTTGCCGCCGGACTCGCACATGACTATGTAGGTCGGGATCGAGTAGGGGCCGCCCAGCCAGCGCTCGATGGTGGTTTCGGCTTCTGCCTGGCTGGCGGCTTCGGCTGCCTCGATGTCGCTGACCCAGGAGCCGATCTTCGATTTGAGCGTCGCCAGTGCGTCCGAACGGGCGGCGGCGACGGAGTGCAGCTGTGACGCGGCTGCTTCGGCTTCCTGGCGCACGCCGGCGATTTCGGAGCGGGCGGCGGCGAGACGCTCGTTGTAGGCGTCGGCCTTGGCCTTCAGGGCGGCGATCCGCTCGAGGGCGGCGGCGACGGTGCGGCGCACCTCGGCCACGCGGCCGGCCAGGTCCGAGTCGGACTGCTCGATCCGCTCCAGGTATTCGGTGCGGGTGGCGAGCTCGTCGAAGCTGTCGGAGGCGAGGATGACGCTGGCTGTGCTCGGGCTGCCGCTCTCGTAAATCGCGACGAGGCGCGCCGCGAGCGCGGCGCGGGCACGGTGCAGGCGGCGCTTCTCAGACGCCAGGCGGCGCTGCGTGCGGCGCACGTCCGCCGCCAGGCGCACGGCGCGCTCTTCGCCCGTCGCGAGCAGCCCGGTGAGCTCCTCCTCGCGGGCGCTCGCCGCATCGGCCTCTTCCTGGGCCGTGGCCAGTTCGGCCTGGGCCGCCTGCAGGCTCGCGGCCAGGGAGCCGGCCTCGCTGCGCGCCGCGGAGACCTTCGCTTCGAGATCGCCGACGCTCGCCGCCCCGGCGACGGTTGCCGACAGCAACGCGAAGCCGAGCAGCGCAGCCACGAGAACGGCCGGCCGCCGGGACCCTGCCTTTGTCACCGGGGCATGAACCACGAAGCCGACGAGGCTAGCGGCTTTCGTTAGCGAATACTCACAACTTGACGATAACCCGCAACGGATCTTGCGCCCCCATCCTTCCGGTGCGCTTTATGTACCTATGGGGTCCAAAAGGCGCACCGGAAGGTGGGATGCGGGGCGCTTCAACCCTCAGGGACGTTGCGGCTGGCGACGTAGGCGGCTATTGCGACGGCGACGGCGGCCAGGCCGACGCCGATCCGGATCTGGCGCCGGTACCGGCGTCGCGCGTACCTGACGGCGAAGCGCATCGCGGCTTTGCCGAGCTTTTCGTAGACCATGACTACTCCTCTTCCCCGCGCTGGCGAATTCGATGCGCCATGCGCGACTGCAGCGACCAGAGCTCGATGAAGCCGGGGGAGGCGGCCTGCGAGAAGAGGCCGCCGGACTCGGCGAAGGAGGCTAGGTCGGCGTCGTAGACGGCGTTGGGCGAGGAGCGGGTGACGACCCGCACGCCGCCCTTGTAGAGCCTGAGGCCGATCGTGCCGGTCACTTGAGCGTTGACCGCGTCCATGTAAGCGTCGAGATCGGTGCGCAGCGGCTCCCACCAGAGGCCGGCGTAGACGAGGTAGGCCCACTTCTGGTCCAGCGAAGGCTTGAACTGGTTCTGGTGGATCGTGCCGACCAGCTTCTCCAGCTCCTGATGGGCGGGGAGCAGAATCGCCGCTGCCGGGACCTCGTAGATGTCGCGGACCTTGAGCCCGACGATGCGGTCCTCGATGTGGTCGACGATGCCGGCGCCGTGCCGGCAGCCGATCTCGGCGGCGCGTTCGAGCAGGTCGACCAGGCCCAATCGCTCGCCGTTCAGCGCAACCGGGACCCCTGCCTCGAACTCGACCTCGACGACCTCGGCCTCGTCGGGAGCCTCCTCGGGGCGGGTGACCAGCTGGAAGACGTCGTCCTCGGGCGCGTGGTCGAGATCCTCGATCCAGCGCCCCTCCGAAGAGCGGCCCCAGAGGTTGTCGTCGATCGAGTAGGGCGCCACCTCGGTGCCCCCCTTGACCGGGATGCCGTGCTCGCGGGCGTAGGCGATCTCCTCCTCGCGCCCCATCTGCCAGGAGCGCACCGGCGCGATCGTCTTCAGCTCCGGCGCCAGGGTCGCGACCGTGGCCTCGATCCGCACCTGGTCGTTGCCCTTGCCGGTGCAGCCGTGGGCGATCGTGTCGCAGCCCGTCCGGCGCGCGTACTCGACGGCGAGCTTGGCGATCAGCGGCCGGCCGAGCGCGGTGAAGAGCGGGTAGCCGCCGCCGTAGAGGGCGTTGGCCTTGATCGCCGGCGCGACGTAGTCCCCCGCGAACTCCTCGCGCGCGTCGACCACATGGCACTCGAGCGCGCCGAGCCGCTTCGCCTTGTCCTCGATCACGGCGTAGTCCTCGCCCGGCTGGCCGAGGTTGACCGTGAGGCAGACCACCTCGGCGTCGTAGGAGTCCTGGATCCACTTGAGCATCACGCTCGTGTCGAGACCTCCCGAGTAGAGCAGCAGGACCCGCCGCACCTCGGCGGGGTCCGCCTCGTAGGAGGCGGTGCGGGTCTGTGCGGGGGGGTCGGCCACCTAGGGCGCGGGTACTCCGCCGCTGCCGGGGCCTTCTTCTTCGGGCGGCGGCGTCGTGGTGGTGGTCGTCGGTTCGGTCGTCGTGGTCGGCGCCGTCGTTTCGGTGGTGGTCGGCGCGGTGGTCTCCGTGGTCGAGCCGGTGGTCGTCTCGGTCGACGGCTCGGTGGTTTCCGTCGGAACGGTGGTTACCGTCGAGGTCGTGCCGCTGCCACCGTCGTCGGCGGCGATCACGGCGATCGCGATCACCAGGCCGGCGATCACCGCGATCAGGCCGGCGATGAGGAGGCGCATGTTGCCGTGCGGCTTGTGGCCGTCGGGCTGGCTCATCATCCGTGTCGGGTCCTCGTGCATCTCTCTACTCCCCCGGCCCGAGTATCGCGTCGAGTATCTCGCGCGTGTCCTCGATGTCGAATCCGCTTCTCAGCCGCTGCTCGATCTCCTCCCGGCTGCTTCCCGACACCGCCATCTGGGTGGCGAGCAGGCGCGCTCCGGCCGAGCCCGAACGCGGGCCCGGAGCGGAGTCGGGCTCGGATGCCGCCTCTACCGGCCTCAGGTGATTCTCGCGGCGGGGCTCCGCGGGCGGGTCGAGCTGGTCGGCGAGCGCGCGCAGTCGCTCGGCGACGATCCGGTCGGCACGGGCGCTCGCGTCCTGGAGCTGGCGGCGGGCCTGCTCCTCGGCATCGTCGATCACCTTCGACGCGGCCTGCTCGGCCGCCTCGACGATCGCCGCCAGGCGCTCCGCCGTGCCGCTGGTCAGGGCACGCGGCTCCGAAGGTCTCTTTTCCTTGCTCATCTCGCCGAGTAGCTTAGGGTGCCCCGCGCGAAGTGGTCAGCCTCGAGCACCCCGAGCTCGGTGAGGGGGGGATCGTCGTAGAGCCACTCGCGGGCGATCGAGAACCAGCTGTTCGACGATTCGAGCATGCCGAGCAAGCCGGTGAGCAGCATCACCGAGCGCATCAGGACGAGGTGCTCGGCCGGCAGGGCCAGCGACTCGAAGTCCTCGTGGCCCTGGAGCTGGTTGTAGCGGCGCATCATCTCGCCGGTGCGCCCGCCGTCGACCTGCAGCTCCTCCTCGACGAAGGTCCAGCCGAGGATCGCGTCGTAGGCCTCGAGGAACGGCTGGGCCAGCGCCGGGTTGGGCTCGAGCGCCCCGATCTCGACCATCACCGCCATCAGCCGCTCGGCGTCGCCGGCGTGGACCGCCCTGGTAGAGGCGAGCAGGCTCTCGACTTCCGGGTCGGCCAGCCGCTTGAAGAAGCCGAAGTCGAGGAACGCGACCCGGCCGTCGGCTAGGAACAGGGCATTGCCGGGATGCGGGTCCCCGTTGAGCAGCCGGTGCCGCATCGGCCCGTTGACGTAGAAGCGGACGAGGATCTCGCCGAGCCGGTTGCGCTCGCCCTGGCCGCGCGTCCTGGCATCGGCGAAGCGCTCGCCCTCGATGAACTCGCTGACGATCACCCGCTCGCGGCAGAGGTCGACGAAGACGCCGGGAACGACGACGAACGGGTGATCGCGGTAGGCGCGCGCCATCGAGCGCTGGTTCGCCGCCTCGAGCTCGTAGTCGATCTCCTCGGAGATCCGCTCGCGGATCTCGTCGGCGATCGCCCCGGTGTTGATGCCGGGTGCGATCACGTCGAGCAGTTTCAGCGCCAGGCGCAGGTTCTTGAGATCGGCCTGGATCGCCTCGGCGATGCCCGGGTACTGGACCTTGACCGCGACGTCGCGGCCCTCGCGCGTGGTGGCCCTGTGAACCTGGCCGATCGAGGCGGCCGCGACGGGCTCCTCGGCGAAATCCCGGAAGTGGTCGGAGAGGCGGCCGCCGAGGTCCTGGGTGACGACCTTGGAGATCGCCTTGAAGCTCGCCGGCTCGGCGTCCTGCTGCAGGGTGGCGAGGATCTCCTGGAACTGGGGCCGGACTTCCTCCGGCACCAGCCCGAGGTCGACCGCGGAGAGGGTCTGGCCGACCTTCATCGCCGCCCCTCGCATCCCACCCAGCACCTTGACCAAAGTTTCCGCGGACTTCAGCTGCTGGCGCGCGGCGGCCGCCTTGCGAGTGTCCGAGTCGCCGCCGACCGCCTTGGCCGTCGCGCTCCGCGCCGCAACCCCAGCGGCGGCGCCGGCGATCGAGGCCGCGCGGCGGACCCTCGAGCCCCTGATCCTGCCGTCGCTCATCCCCCTCCGCCCCCCTGCTGGGCGACGAGGCTCTCGCCGATCAGCTCGGCGGCTCGCTCGACCTGGTCGGGATCGACCGTCAGCGGCGGCAGCAGCCTCAGGGTGCCCGGCTCCGGGACGTTGA
>DASUIY010000097.1:0-3331 GCA_036279555.1 Solirubrobacterales bacterium
CTCACCATCCCTGTGCGAAGATTTCCACCGTGAACGGCGACAGGCTGACTGGGCTCGACTCCTCCTTCCTCCACATGGAGAGAGCCGGTGCCCACATGCACGTCGCCTCGGTCAGCACCTTCGAAGGACCGGCGCCGAGCCACCGGGACTTCCAGAACCACATCGCGGCTCGCCTGCACCTCGTCCCCCGCTTTCGCCAGAAGCTGCGCTTCGTCCCCTTCAACCAGGGACGGCCCGTCTGGGTCGACGACCCCTTCCTCAACCTCGACTACCACGTCCGGCAGACCGCGCTGCCCGCCCCCGGCTCCGAGGAGCAGCTGCGCAACCTGGCGGCGCGGATCTTCTCCCAGCAGCTCGACCGCAGCAAGCCGCTGTGGGAGCTGTGGCTGGTCGAGGGGCTCGACGGCGGGCGCTTCGCGATCATCGGCAAGAGCCACCATGCCCTCGTCGACGGCATCTCCGGGGTAGACATCACCACGGTCCTCTTCGACGTCGAGCGGGAACCCGCGAACCCGCCCGTGCGCCCGCCCAAGTGGGCGCCCCGCCCCGAGCCCACCGACCTCCAGCTGCTAGCCGACGCCCTGCGCGAGCGCGCCACCAGCCCGCGCGAGATCGCCCGTGGCGTGCGCGCCGCCCTGCGCGGCCCGCGCCAGGTCCTCAGCGGCGTCGGCGATGCCAGCAAGGTGGTCGGTGCCGGCATGTCGGCGCCCTCGACCCCCTTCAACGTCGAAATCGGCCCGCACCGGCGCATCGCATTCGTCCGCACCGAGCTCGATGCGCTGAAGGCGGTCAAGAACGAGCACGGCGGGACCGTCAACGACGTCGTCCTCTCCGTCGTCACGGGAGCGATCGGCAACTACCTGCGCGCCCGCGGCCACGACACCGAAGGCCTCGAGATGCGGGCGATGGTGCCGGTCAGCGTCCGCGCCGAGGAGGAGCGCGGCGCGCTCGGCAACCGCATCTCGGCGATGATGGCCCCGCTGCCGGTCTGGTGCGAGGCACCGGTCCAGCGCCTGCACCTGATCACCGAGACGATGGGCGACCTGAAGGGCTCCGGCCAGGCAGTCGGCGCCGAGATCCTGACGCGGATCGTCGACTTCGCCCCGACCACGATCGCCTCCCAGGCCGCTCGCCTGCAGCCGGCCCAGCGCTTCTTCAACCTCGTCGTCACCAACGTTCCCGGGCCGCAGTTCCCCCTCTTCGTGCTGGGGCGGGAAATGGAGTCGATCTTCCCGCTCGTGCCGCTGGCCCGCCGCCAGGCGCTCTGCGTCGGGATCATGTCCTACAACGGGCAGGTCGATTTCGGCCTCGTCGGCGACTACGACTCGATGGCCGACCTCGACAGCTTCGGCCTCGATCTCGAAGGCGCCATCGCCGAACTCACCGGCGCTCCGGCGGTGGCCGGGGACCGGGCTCAGCGAGCCAGCCGCGCCGAGACGCGGAACGGCGCGCTGTCGGTCAAGTAGGCCCAGTCGAGCCGACGGGCGCTGAAGCCGGCGGCCCTGGCGTCGGCGTTGACCAGGACCGCGGTGATGCGATCGAACCTCCCCGGTCGCGACAGGCGCACGGTCATCCGGCCGCCGTGCCGGGAGAAGTCGAGGCCGCCGATCACCCTGCCGCGGCGCTCGCTGCCGACCCGGCCGACGAGGGCGAGCCCGGCGGCGATGCCGCGCGGCGCCGCCGCCTCGACGAGGAGCGACCGGCCCGCCCGGGCATGGACCCGCAGCAGCTGGAAAGTCGTGTGGTTGAGCAGACGCCGCCGAGCCTGCCCGCCGAGCGGCAGGCTCCCCTGCCTCGCGAGGTCCGGGTATGAGCTGCCCTCGGGAAAGACCAGGTCGGTGCGCCACTCGGGCAGGTCGAGCGCGAAGCGGGCGAAGTCCCGGCTGAAGTCCGACCCGCCCGCCGCCTCGATCGCCGAGCCGTAGGCGGCGACCGAGAATCCTCCCGGCCTCGTGTGGACGGCACGGGACCAGGCATCGCGCACGACGTCGGGCCCGTAGTGCCGCGACAGCCACTCGTTCCAGACGGCAGAGCCGTACTCCTTGATCGAGTTGGCGGTCAGCGGGGTGTCGTAGCGCTTGGTCCAGCGCCGCACGTAGCGCAGGTAGTCGTCGATCCCGTCGTAGACCCGGTCCTCCATCCAAACCGCGGTCGACTCGGCGAACCAGGCGTCCTGATAGGCGTCGTACCCGAACTGGAGGATGTGGGTGTACTCGTGGGCGAACGTCACCTCGAGGTCCTGCTGCGGCGAGGTCCCGGGGAACTCGCGCGGGTCGTAGTCGTTGTCGAGCACGAGGTAGCCGTGCAGGTGGCGCGGCAGGCGCCCCCTCGCCCCCTGCCCGCGATCGGGCGCGGCGTAGCCGAAGAGCGCCCCGCCGATCTGATCGAGGTAGACGTCGGTCTTGCCCCGCCCGCCGCCCCTTCGCCCATCGGACTTCGGCGGCCGCCAGCCGAGCTTCTCGTTCTCGACCTCGTAGACGTGCTCGGCGACCTCCTGGACCCGCAGCACGTAATCGGGGATGCCGTCGGCGTCGGCGTCGGCCAGCTTCGGCGCGTCGATCCCCTCCGCGACCCAGTGAACGCAGAAGTGACGCGTGCAGGCCGGGGAGCGCGGCGCCTCGGGGACCGTGTAAGCGTTGCGGTTGGGGTCGGGATGGTCGGTGGGGCGTGCCGCGGGGGCGCGGAACACCCGCTGGTCCGAAGCCGAAGCGGCGCCGGGGATCGCGGAAAGAAGCGCGGCAGACGCCAGCGATGCCCCTATCAGCCACCGGCGTGCGCGCACCCGGCGCAATCTACAGCCCGGCCTGTCACGCGATACTTCAGGCGTGAGCGTCCCGAGGAAGCCCGCTTGCGAGTAGCGCTGGCGCAGATCGACCCGACGGTCGGCGACGTCGACGGCAACTCCGCCAAGATCGCGGAGTGGATCGGCCACGCCCGCGCCGAGAGCGCCGAGCTGGTCGTCTTCCCCGAGCTCTGCGTGCCCGGCTACCCGGCCGAGGACCTCTACCTGAAGCGGCACTTCGTCGAGGCGAACCGGCGCGCGGTCGAGGAGCTCGCCGGGCAGACCGCCGGCCTGGTCGCGCTGGTGGGCTTCGCCGAGCCGGTCGCGGGCGGCGGCGACTTCCGCCACGCCCACAACTCGCTCGCCGTGCTGGCCGACGGGGAGCTGCGCACCGTCTATCGCAAGAACCGGCTGCCCAACTACTCCGTCTTCGACGAGCAGCGCTACTTCGTCCCCGGCGAGGAGCCGCTGAGCATCGAGGTTGGCGGCACGCAGGTCGGCCTGACCGTCTGCGAGGACGTCTGGGCGCCGGGCGGGCCTGCCCAGGCC
>DASUIY010000098.1:0-4382 GCA_036279555.1 Solirubrobacterales bacterium
GGCGTATGGCACTGCGGTTCATCCCCCGAGCAAGCGCAGCGTTGAACAGCGCCGTGTGGATTGGCGCGAAAGGATGCCCCTCCCAGAGGTTGCACCGCTCGCCGAACTCGGCCACGACTTCCTCCTGAGTCCACTTCGCGAACTCGCCAGCGTCACTTATCGCTCTCGTCACGGCGTCTCCTCCGGCATCTGCTCGGCCAGGGCGTCGATGAGATCCTGTGCCCGTAGCACGCCCTCACCATCTCCGCGGCCCAATCTGGTCAGGCGCACATCGATCGAGCTTGCGCGAGCAGCCATTACTCCACCCCGCAGCCGATATGGACGTGGTTGTAGTGGTTGCCAATTCCCGCTCCATCCGTGCGGTAGATCAACTGGAAGCGGAACCCGCCCGTGGAATGGGTAACCGCGCCCGAGCCGTTCCACGGAATCCCGAACGCCTCTGCGATGGCAGCCGCCAGGCTGTCCATCTCCGGGGTCGGGGATGAGCCGTTGGAGATGTCCGCTGCCCACCGCACATTGGGCGGTCCCTGGTGATCGGAGGTGCTGCCGCTGATTGTGGGGCCGTGCGCGTTGTTTGCAGCCCGAACGCTCTCGGGCGTGACATCGAAGCCACGGCCGTTGGCGTATTCGACCACCCGGTTGATGACATCCTCGGGGGTGCCGTCGAGCGAACCCATTCCCCCGGTATCGCCGCCCGCACCTCCCGCGTTGACCGTCCGCGTCTCTGCCCGCGGCTCCGGTAGTGGCGCAGTCGGCTTTCGGACTTCGATGGTCGCAAGCCTCGCCTCAGAGTCACCCGTCAGCGGGGTTTCGATGTTCGTCACGAGGTAGCGACCCTTGCCCACCCCGGTCTTCGCCTCGCGGGGGGAGCTGACTCCCTGCCGGCGGCCTTTCTTGTCGGCCTTCACGGGGGCGTCTCCGAAGCCGATGCTCGCCGGGCCGAACCCCTCAAGGGTGACGACGCTCCCCGGTGGCGCCCCCCACTTCTTCACGAACGCCGTGACGGTGGCCGTCGTGTTGGCCTTGTTGACGTTGAAGTCGAAGTCGACCTCCTCTATCCCCGCCGGGGAGTAGGCGCCGTCCTCATCGCACTCGATGGCAAGGCGCACCTGGGAGCGGGCCAGTTCCGGCTCAGAGATGTAGTAGAAGGTCCCGTTGGCGATGAAGGCCCGCCAGTTGACCTCCTTGGCGAGGCGCTGGATGGCCTGCCAGTAGCTCTCCTTTTTGCCGACCTCGAACGTGAAGGGCTCGGTTACCTCTTCGCTGCTCGGGCCGCCGGCACCCTCGAAAGCTTCAACCCACTCGCGCGCCTCATCCTCCCAGGGTCCGTAGTTCCCGGCGCCGTTGGATGCCAGGCCCGCACCCGAGCGCTGGACAGCCTGGGCGATCTCGTGCGCGGCAGCTCCGGGGTTCTGGCGGTAGAAGGCAAGCGCCCCACCTTCCCCGTTGATGTAGCCGGTGAGGAAGCCGTCGACCGCCGCCTCAAGGTCTGAGGGCTTGATCCCGCCTTCCGCTGCCGTCGATGAGATGAGCTGGAGGTAGTTGGAGGCCACCTTCCCCAGCAGGGACTCCACGATCAGCGCCTCCATCAGCGCGACCTTCACCCGCGAGGGAGCGTTCAAGTGCTCGGCTACGCGGAGAGCACGGTCCCCAACGTCGATCTGCTCCGAGGTGGCCTTCTCGCCCTTCACGGTGAGGCCCTTGGTGTCCCCGACGCCTTTGCCCCGGTCGGTCCTCGCGGCTTCTTTGGCTTCTTCACCCTGCTCGCGGGTGGCGATGGGCTGCTTGTCGTGCAGTTGAGGGCAGACGACCTTTAGCTTCGGCCCCTTCAGCTCCCTGACCAGGGAGACGATGAACTCAGCCCGTGTCGTTTCGTTCTTCTGGCCGCGCCGGGCGTAGACTTTCTTAGGTCCCTCGAGGTCCCGCAGCCGCGCCACGTCGCGATCCTCGAACCGCAGTGTGAGCTGCTTGCCCTGCTTGGAAGTGCCGAGGTAGCGGAACCAGAGACCGTCGATCTGGGCGTCCCATTTCTCCGATGCCAGCTCCAGCTTCAACCAGCGGAGCTTCGGGTCATGGACGATGAGCTCAATGCTGCTGTTCCCCGTCCCGCGTTTCAGGGTTGGGGTTGGAAGGATCGCCCCTCCGACCTTTACGCGGAGCTGCTCACCACCCTTGAGAACGAGGTCCCCGATGTTCTTGTCGATCGCCTGGACACGGTGATTCCTCGGGTCACCCCGCTTGATCGGTGCCATGTCAGAGCACTCTTCCCGGTAGCTTGAGAACGCGGCCGGGTTTCAATTTCACGAGCGGGTCGCGGATGCCATTGAGGTCCCCGATGGCTTTCCATTTCTTCCAGTCCCCGAACAGCTTGTGCGCGATCGCGCTGAGGTTCTCGCCCCCCTTGGTGACGTAGGTACTGCCGCCCGTGGCGTAGGTCGCCACTCCCCTCTTGCCGCGCCGCTTCTTGCGCCGCTGCCCGAGTGTGTCGGGTCGCACGTACTCCATCAGCCTCAGTGTCAACCGCTGGCGAAGCAAGGTGCCATCGTCGTCGCGGATCACTTCGCCGTAATCGGGCTCGCCCCCGAAGACGTAGCGCAAATGCGTTTTGTAGACAGGCCCTTCAACCCGGAACACGGCTCCGCGCAGCCCAATCAGAGCGTCCAGGTCTCGTTGAATCGGGGTCCCCTCGGTGTAAATGCCGCTGGGTGGCGGCGAGAAGCCGTCAAAAATGAGCGGCACGTCCTGCTGGAAGGGCGGGATGCTCCCGCGATCCGTGACCCCTTTGTCTTCGACCCGCTCGATGATCTCCCAATTCGACGCCCCGGCTGTCGGGGTTGCGGGGCCGTCGCCCATTTCGACGGTAAGGTCGGTGGACGGGTCCGAGCACAGAAAACGAACTTGGTCGCTGCGCATCAGGCGGCCCTCTTTTGCAGTAGCCGCCGATACACGAGACGCATTGCCTCGACCGAACCGGCCCTCGCCGCTCGATCAATTACTCGATAGATCTCCGGCAGCGAAGAGATCACGCCGGTCCCGATCTGCTGCCGGCGACGGGCAGCGTCGACCCGCAGTGCAAGCCGCCGGAGCGCGGGATGCGCCGCCTCGTCGCGGCCCCGAGCAATCCATCGCTGTACCGTCCGCCGGGAGACGCCGACTTCGCGGCCCGCGTCGCCAACTGAGACGCCGGCGGCGATGGCTGCGGTGACCCGACCGACTCGATGCTCAAAAGTTTCTGCGTGCTGTCGGGACACTGTCACACCCCAAACGGGCTTTTTCTCGCAGGCAGGGGGGAGACGGTGGCTGTGGTCCCTATTGCAGACAAACCCCCTCGCCCCCCTACCCCGCGCACACGCATGTCCAAGGAACGCGGGGGTAGGGGGAACGAGGCACGTGAACCACTCGCCGCGCAGTGCGACGACTTCCGGCGTGACGACCATCCGCCAGGAAGCTTTTGGCGCTCCCCCACCACCACGCACTCAGTGGCGGGGGAGCAGGCGCATCCGGTGAGGCTGCCGCTCAAAGACTCCGAGCGGCCCTCGCAGCAGGGGAGAAAGGAGTAACCCCGCCGAGAAGAGTTGTGGGAGAGACGGGTCACGCCGCCTTCACTTTCAAGACGCGGAAAGCCTTTTTGCTCAGTACCTTGGAACCGTTTCGCCACAGCGCTAGGACGCCCATTTGACCGGTGGGAAGTCGGTTTTCACCGAACTGCTCGGCGAACCTGATGCTCATCCCGAGCCGATCGACAATCAGGAAGTAGTTGAAGTCACCGAAGGCGAGGATCAGGTCTCCACCTTTCACCGTTGCGGCCATCGAACTGAGTTCGTGGGCGGGCAGGCCGTTGATCTCTGGCAGCTCGCCGGGGACCTTCACCCAGATCGGGGCGCCTTCCACGGTGAAGCCCCGGACCCGCTTCAAGGTGAGGCGGTGGCCGAGAAAGGATGCATTGGCGAGGAATCCATCGGGGAGGTCGTCTTCGAGGGCTTCGAGATCCTCGACCGTGAACAGGTCTTTTGCCGCCGTCTCGACGGTTTCAGTCGCGTCGGTCAGGAGTCCGTATGGCTCGTCTTCGCCAGTGCCGGTAAGGAAGGCGTCAGCCTCAAGCTCATCCTTCGCCCGCTGGAGCATCCCGGCGAGCTGCGGCTCGAGCCCTGACCAGTCTTGGCCAAGCTCGTAGGCAGCCGGCTCCCACCAGTCGGCACTCTCCATTTTGATTTCGGGCTGGGCGAGTTTCACTTCGCCTTCGTCGGCTTCTGTCCCCTCAGCCCGGTAGCGGGCTTTTGGCCCCTCACCCGTGACGCCCTTCCAGGTGTCCGTAGTCGTCGTCTCCACTCGCGAGATCTGGCGGAAGGGGTTGATCGTGCCGCTGGAGGTCGGGATGATGG
>DASUIY010000099.1:0-9491 GCA_036279555.1 Solirubrobacterales bacterium
GTCCTGAGCCTGTTTGATCAGCCCGCGCCAGTCCGTCGTCCGGAAGACCAGCAGGATCGCGGCGAAGCCGAGCACCACCGACCAGGCCGCCATCGCGATCTGGGTGCCGACCGAGAAGGAGAGCACGGCGGTGCGCGAGGGGCCGGTCAGGGTCGCCACCAGCAGCGCCTGCTGGGCGCCGGCACCGCCGGGCGTGAAGGGGACGACGTTGGCGATCGCCTGGACGCTCATCACCAGCATCACGCTGCCGACCGAGCCGCCGATGTTGAAGGCCTCGAGGAAGAACCAGAAGGCGGCGAAGCGGCAGACCCAGCCGAGGCCCTGCCAGGCGGCGACCTCGCGCAGGTAGCGGCGCGGCTGGCGCAGGATCACAAGCCCCTGTTTGACCCGGTCCCAGAAGCGCCGCACATGGTGGGCGAGGTAGTAGATCCCGATCGCGGTGGCCAGGAGCAGCGCCCCGGTGACGATCAGGAGAGTCTTCGGGTGGTCCGCCCAGAAGGAGATCTCGAAGGCGGGCAGATGCGGGATCCGGGGCAGCGGCGGCAGCAGGCCCTGGGTGATCGCGTAGAGGAGCACCAGCACCCCGACCGTGGTGTCGAAGACGGTCTGGACGAGGAAGGAGGAGGTGACCGCGGGATAGGAGGAGTGCGGGATCTGGCGCTTGACCAGGAAGACTTTGGTGACGTCGCCGGCGTGGGCGGGGACGATCGCGTTGATCCCCGCGCCGGCGAGATAGGCGGCGCTCAGGTGCGTGAATGAGATCCGCTCTCCCGGATAGGCGGCGCGCAGGACGTTTCGCCATGCCCAGGCGCGACAGAGCTGCATCGCGACCAGGAAGCCGAGCGCGATCGCGAACGGCGCCCACTCGATCTCCGAGAGATGGCGGAAGAACGCCGAGGCGGCGTTGAAGAAGGAGTTGAAGCTGGATGCGAGATCGGCGTGGGGCACCGCAGCTACACTAGCCCGCTCGTGTCAGAGACCGGTCAGCAGATCCCGGCGTCGCAGGCTCTCCGCGACCCGGCCGACGAAGCGATGTGCGCCCGCGCGCGCGAGCGCTACACGGCCGACCGCAAGAGCCGCTTCCGCCGGCGGCGCAAGCGCCATGCCGAGCTGCCCAACCTGATCATCGTCGGCGGGCTGAAGTGCGGGACGACGAGCATCCACCACTACCTCGGCCTGCACCCCGAAATCCAGATGTCCAAGCCGAAGGAGCTCAACTTCTTCGCCCGGGAGCTGAACTGGGACCTCGGCCTCGACTGGTACGCGAGCCGCTTCGACGACCGCTTCGAGGTGCGTGGCGAGTCGTCCCCCCACTACACGAACCTGCCCCGCTTCGAGGGCGTCCCGGCGCGGATCAAGGAGCACTGCCCGGACGCGCGCCTTCTCTACATGGTGCGCGACCCGATCAAGCGCATCCTCTCCCACTGGGTGCACGCGACCGGCGCGGGCTATGAGACCGGCGACCTCGTCGAGGTCCTCTCCAGCCCCGACTCCTCCTACATGAACCGCTCCAAGTACTGGATGCAGCTGCAGCCCTACCTGGAGCTCTTCGACCGTGAGCAGATCGAGATCATCGCCCAGGAGGAGCTGCAGGCCGAACGCGAGGAGACGATGCGCAAGGCGTTCGCCTTCGCCGGCGTCGACGAGGGCTTCACCTCCGAGCAGTTCGACCGCGAGTGGGAGAAGTCAAGCGCCAAGCAGGGCGACAAATACCAGTTCATGGAGAAGCTGATCAAGCTGCCGGGCTTCCGCTCCTTCGACCGCAACTTCGACCGCCTGCCGGAGTCGATGCGCTGGCTGGTCGAGAAGGTCGTCCACGACCCGGACAAGCCGCCGGCGGAGAAGCCGAAGCTGCCCGACGACCTCTTCGAGACGATCCGCGGCCGCTTCGGCGCCGACGTCGCCGAGCTGCAGCGCTTCGCCGGCCGCGAGTTCGCCGGCTGGCACGACTACTCCTGAAGCGCGCCGGAAGCCTCTAGGCTCCGCCCAGTGCGGCGCCTGATCCCGGATCCCGGCGAGACCACGGTCGAGCAGCAGCTCGACTCCTACCGGCCCTGGGAGAAGCCGCACGGCGAGCGCCCGTTCGTGGCGATGAACTTCGCGGCCACGGTGGACGGGCGGGCGACGATCGGCGGGGTCTCGGGACCGATCGGCTCCGATGCCGACACCGAGATGCTGGCCCGCCTGCGCACGCGCTTCGACGCGGTGATGATCGGCGCCGGGACGATGCGCGCGGAGCGCTACGCCGGCCTCGAAAAACGGCTGATCGTGGTCGAAAGCGGGCGAGGGGAGTGGGCCGACCTTTCCGGCCTGCTGCGCTCCCTGCGCGAGGAAGGCGTGCGCGCCGTCATCTGCGAGGGCGGCCCCACCCTGCACGGCTCACTGCAGGCGGCGGGCCTCGTCGACGAGCTCTTCCTCACGATCGCCCCGAAGCTGACCGGTGGCGGCGCCCCGCACATCCTCGAAGGAGCCCTTGCCGACGTGGCCGAGCTCGAGCTCGTCTGGCTGCTCGAGCACGAGGGCGAGCTCTTCGCCCGCTACCGCCGCGGTTAGGTCTCCGCCGGTACCGTTCCGGCGACCAGCCCCGAGGAGAGGAACCAGTCGATGGACTTCACGCCGAGCCCCCAGGTCGAGACGCTGCGCGAGCGCATCCTCGACTTCATGGACGAGCACATCTACCCGCAGGAGCGGGAGATCATGGAGGCGCTCGACGCCGAGGTCGCGCCGGGAGTCCCCTTCCCCAAGATCCTGGTCGAGATCCGCGAGCGGGCCAGGGGCGAGGGGCTGTGGAACCTCTTCATGCCCGAGGAGCGCTTCGGCCCGGGCCTGACCAACTGGGAGTACGGCCTGCTCTGCGAGGAGATGGGGCGCAGCCCGGTCGCGGCGCCGATGGCCTTCAACTGCGCCGCGCCGGACACCGGCAACATGGAGATCCTCGCCGAGCACGGCAGCGAGGAGCAGCGCGAGCGCTGGCTGGAGCCGCTGCTGGAGGGACGGATCCGCTCCTGCTTCTCGATGACCGAGCCCGAGGTGTCCGGCTCGGACCCGACGCTGCTGCAGGCGCGCGCCGTGCTCGACGGCGACGAGTGGGTCATAGACGGCCACAAGTGGTTCACCTCGGGCGCGGTCGGCGCCGACCTGGCGATCGCGATGGTCGTCACCGACCCCGAGGCGAACCCCTACGCGCGCGCCTCGATGATCTGCGTGCCGACCGACGCGCCCGGCTTCAACCTCGTCCGGCCGATCCCGGTGATGGGCCATGACAAGGGTCCCGGCCACTGCGAGATCCGCTACGAAGAGTGCCGCGTCCCCGCCTCCAACCTGCTCGGCGGTCAGGGCATGGGCTTCGTCGTCGCCCAGGACCGGCTCGGGCCCGGGCGCATCCACCACTGCATGCGGGCGATCGGCACGGCGGAGCGGGCGCTGGAGATGATGTGCCACCGCGCCAATGAGCGCCAGGCCTTCGGCGGCCCGCTGGGCGAGAAGCAGTTCGTCCAGGAGGCGATCGCCGCCTCGCGGATGGAGATCGACCAGGCCCGCCTGCTCACCCTCTACGCCGCCTGGAAGATGGACACCGAGGGCAAGCGCGCCGCCCGCCAGTCGATCTCGGCGATCAAGATCGTCGCCGCCAACATGGTCATGGACGTGCTCGACCGCGCGATCCAGGTCCACGGCTCCCTCGGCATGACCGACGACACGCCCCTCGCCGCCCTCTGGCGCTTCAGCCGCATGCTGCGGCTTGCCGACGGCCCCGACGAGGTCCACAAGATGGTCCTCGCCCGCCGCGAGCTCAACCGCTGGGGAAAACGCGCCGAAGCCGCAGCCGCGGGGGAGTTGGACCCGAAGCACGCGCGCCGGGCGATATGAGTTGATTATCAGATCTGATATGATCGCTCGGTGTCTGAGTCCCTGGAAGGACGCGATCCACACTTCATAGAAGTGATGGAGTCGGCAGCGCGACTCCAAAAGCTCGTCCCGGGCGCGGTACTGGTCGGCGGCACGGCGGCGATCCTCTACGCCGACCACCGCGAGTCCACCGACCACGATCATGTCGTCGCCGATCTCGCCGATCGCTTCGAGATGGTCCTCGAGGCGGTCGAGGGCGACGAAGGCTGGGCGACGAACCGCGTTTCTCCGGGGAAGGTGATCCTGGGGAACCTCGACGGGATCGAAACCGGGGTTCGCCAGATGATCCGCAAGGCGCCGCTGGAGGTCTCGACGTTCACGGTCCCGTCGGGAGGCGAGGTGACTGCGCCGACCGTCGAGGAGACGCTGCGAGTCAAGGCCTTTCTCGCCGTGCGCCGCAATCAGACGCGGGACTACCTGGATCTAGCAGCGCTCTCCGAGCATCTCGGTGTCGAGCGAGCGGCGGAGATCCTCGCGGGCATCGACGACTACTACGCGGATCAGCACGAGAGCGGTCAGGGCATCGCGTCGCAACTGGTTCGTCAGCTCTCCGACCCACAGCCAGCCGATCGTTCGGCCATAGGCCAGCTCCGGTCCTACAGACGCCTTCACCGGCGCTGGAGCGATTGGAGGGCGGTGACCGAGATTCTGGGCGAAGTGGCCAGCCGAATGGTGGTCCCATGAGCCCGCTGGCGTTCCGCAACGTCGACGTCTCGCCAGAGGAGCCGGTCTCCGCATGGCCGCTCGAGGCGATCCAGACCGCGCTCGAGCGGGGCGAGCTCGCCGACTGGAGAAGGCTGGGGGAGGCCGTCGAAGCGCAACCCTGGGGACCCGTCGCGCGGCGCCTCGAAGAGGTGCTCAGCTACAGCAGGCCCTACGGCATCGCGCCGGCAATGGAACGGGTAATCGAGCGAGCGCGAGGGCAAGCGGAGGAAGAAGAGCGACAGGCAGTCGCCTCAGAGGTCGTTCGCCTGATCGAGGGATCCGGCCTATCCCGAGCGGAATTCGCCTCCCTCATCGGCACCTCATCGTCCCGGCTCTCCACCTACGCCACAGGCAAGGTCACCCCGTCCGCAGCGATGCTGCTGCGAATGCGCCGCGCTCTCTGAGCTCGTCGCTCGGCGAGCGCGGGGCGAGGCTGCGGGCGAGCTGGGCTCCAGGCATGCGCGCCGACGATCGGGGAGCAAAAGAGAGAAGGCCGGGCATGTGCCCGGCCTTCTCGAGGACATATGCCCCAGCTATCTAGCCGATCTTCTGAACCAGGCCGCCGAAGTAGCACTGGCCGGCATGCCCGGTGAGGTTGAACCCGATGCTCTCGTTTTGCGTGACGATCGCGGTGCCGTCGGGCGCCACTGCGATCAAGCCGGGTTCTTCGGCGATCTCGATCTCTATTTCGCCGGTCGTCGATGAGTTTTCGTAGAGGAAGGCAGGATTGTCGCTGACGTTGAACGGCGTGAACTCGTTGCCGTTGTTGTCGTCCATCACAGCGCCGTCCACGGAGGTCAGCAGCTGCAATTCCCCCTCGTCATCGCCGCCGTCGTTGATGCGACAGACGCCCTGCAGCGTGAACGGCCCAACGGTGGCGATGTTGTGAGTCCCGGCCCCGGCGTAGACCGAGAACGGAATTCGACCAGTCACGCTGTTGGCGACGTTCGCGTTGCTGGCGCTCGGCACGGTGCCGAGGCTCGCGAGGTCGACCTTCGCGCCCGTCACCGCGCCGTTCTTGAGTTTGGCGGTGGTGACCGCGTTCTTCTTGATCTTCGCCGCGGTCACGGCGTTCTTCTTGAGCTTGGCGGTCGTGACCGAGTTGCTCTTCAGTTCGTTGCTGCCGATCTTCTTCGCGGCGACGGCGCTGGCGCCGCCGAGGACGAGGAAGACGGCGATCGAGGACATCACGTTCGCGTACGTGAGCCGCTTGCGGGGCTTCGTCAAGGGTCTCTCCTTGTATGGGCTGTACAGACTCGACTGGCTTCGAGGGGATCGGGTCGAATCCTGCCTTCAGCCAAAAGGAAAGGGCCGGGCGTGTGCCCGGCCCTTTTGAGTGCCCAACTTCGGGTGCTCCAGCTACCTGCCTCAGCTGGTTGCGTGGCCCCCGAAGAAGCAATCTTTGCCGATGGGAGAACCCTCCTCGGACGCCCAAACCGCGGTGACAACAGCCCCGGAGGGATTGGCGTAGGTGAGAGTTCCCTGGTTGGAATCAGCTTCTATTTCGGCCGTGATTGCTTGTTCGTCGCCGATTTCGAAGCTGTCATTCTCGTTGTAGAAGGGTTCATTGCCGAGGTTTGTCCCGCCGGAGTGGATCAGCGAGTCGTTGACCGAGGTCGTGGCAATGACCTCCAGTTCGCCGCTATCGCAACTGGCCGTGATCGTCAGGCCGTTCAGGGAGAGGACGGTCTGAGTTCCCGTATTTTCATTGGCCGAGTAGAGGATCTTCCGGACAGCGTTCCCCCCGACCGTGTTCGCGTTGTTCGCATTGTTTGCGTTGTTCGCGTTGTCGGCGTTGGCCGCGCTGGGCACCTGGCCGAGCGTCGACTCGTCCAGCTTGGCGCCTGTCACGGCCCCGCTCTTGATCTTGGCCGTCGTCACCGCGTTGTTCTTGATTTTCGCGGTGGTGACCGCGTTCTTCTTCAGCTGCTTGGGGCCGACGGTGTTCTTGCCAAGTGCGGCGAATGCCGTGGCGCCGCCGAGGACGAGGAAGACGGCCATCGACGACATCACGTTCGCGTACGTGAGTCGCTTGCGAATCTGCTTCACGGGATCTCCTTGAGTCGAGGGGTGCATGCGGAGCCGGATCGGCTCCCTGGCTTTGCTCTAAACGACCCTTTCAGGTCGGCCGCGAGGATGTCAAGCGGCCTGGACGGTGCGCTCAGCTACGCCGCTCGGCCTCGTCGGCGGCTTCGGCGAGGCGCTCGACCAGGCGGGCGAACTCTTCTATGCCGGGATCGACCTTGCCGTACTGGCCGGCCGCGTAGCGGGCGTAGACGCCCTCGAGGATGATCGCCAGCTTCCAGTAGCCGAGGGCGACGAAGAAGTCGAGCTGGGAGAGGTCGCGGCCGGAGCGCTCGGCGTAGCGGGCCTTCAGCTCCTCGCGGCCGGGAAAGCCCGGCGCCAGGCTCGCCGGCTGGCCGAGGGCGACCAGCTCGTCGCCCGGCTCGGGCCAGTAGACCATCAGCAGGCCGACGTCGGCAAGGGGGTCGCCGAGGGTGCAGAGCTCCCAGTCGACGACCGCGGCAACCTCCCCGGCGGGCGTCAGGATCATGTTGTCGAGGCGGTAGTCGCCGTGGACGATCGTCGCCGGCCCCTGCTCGGGTATCCGCGCCGCGAGCCGCTCGTGGACGGCGTCGACCGTGCCCAGGTCGCGCGTCTTCGACTTCTCCCACTGGCCGTGCCAGCGGCGCAGCTGGCGGGCGACGTAGTCCTCCTTGCGGCCCAGGTCCCCCAGGCCGACCGCATCGGGGTCGACCGCGTGGATCTCGACCAGCGTGTCGACGACGCGCTCGCCGATCGCCCGCCGGTCGGCCTCCACCGGAAAGGCGCCGGCCTCCGCCAGGCCGCGCAGGATCGGGCCCTCGACGAACTCCATCACGTAGAACGGCGCGCCGTTGACGCTTTCGTCCTCGCAGAGGCCGGCAACCGGCGCCACCGGCACGGCGCTGGGGGCGAGGGCCGAGACGACCTTGTGCTCGCGAGCCATGTCGTGGGCCGAGCCGAGCCGCTTGCCCAGCGGCGGCCGGCGCAGGGCCCAGCGGCCGGCGGCGGCGTCGCGCACGCCGTAGGTCAGGTTCGAGTGCCCGCCCGAGATGCGCTCGAAGGAGAGCGGCGGCTGCACGCCGGGAACGTGCTCGGCGAACCAGGCTTCGACCCCGCCCCTGTCGATGCCCTGCGGGACTCCGGCGGTGCCGTCGGCCGTGCCTGTAGCCTCGTCGCCCATAGCCGCGCAAGCATATTCCCGACGCCGATTTCGCCTCAGCCCGTCGGTCGCCAACCGGCTGACGATCGGCTTCGCGATCGCCTTCGCGGTGCTCACCGGTCTCGCGGTGATCGGCGTCGCCCGCTTCCTGCAGCAGCGCCAGGACTTCGAGGACGCCACCGCTCGCTCCTACCAGGTGGAGATCGCCGCTCGCAACCGGCTGGCGGAAGGGGCGCCTCGGGGGCCGGCGAGCGCCACGATCGTCAACCAGAAACGAACGCGCCAGAGGCTGCGCGACGAAATCGACGGCGAGACCCGCGACACCGCGCTGCTGGTCGGTGCCGGCCTGATCGCCGGCCTGACCGGGGCGGCGCTGCTCTTCACCGGCCTGATCGCCTCGATGCGACGGCCGCTGGAGGAGCTGGTGGACGCCTCGGGCCGTCTCGCCGGCGGCGACCTCGAGACACGGGTCAAAGTCGGTGGGCTGTCGGAGACGGCCGCGCTCGGCGAAGCCTTCAACGAGATGGCCGCGGAGCTGCAGCGGCGCGCCGGAGAGCGCGACCAGCTGGAAACGATGAAGGACGAGTTCGTGCTCACCGCCTCGCATGAGCTGCGCAGCCCGCTCACCTCGGTGCAGGGCTTCGCCGAGCTGCTGATGCTCGAGCGCGACAAGCTCAGCCCTGCCCAGGCCGACACGGTCGAGATCATCCTCGACAACACGCGCCACCTCGTGCGGCTGCTCAACGACCTGCTCGACCTCGCGCGCAGCGACGCGGGGCGCCTGACGATCAAGCCGTCGCCTACCGACGTCGCTTCCCTGGTCGAGGACGCGGTGCGCACGATGCGCAGCCAGACCGAGGCACGAGGCCAGTCTCTGGGGCAGCGGGTCGACCCCGGCCTGCCGCAGGTGAGCGTCGACCGCGACCGGATCCGCCAGGTGCTGGTGAACCTGATCACCAATGCTCACGAGTACAGTCCCGACCGCGCGTCGATCGAGGTGACGGCCACCCGCCGCAACGGCCAGGTGGAGATGGCCGTCAGCGACGACGGGCCCGGCATGCCAGAAGACCAGCTCGAGCACATATTCGATCGCTTCACCCGGGGCGACGCGGGCCTGACCCAGCACGTCGGCGGCACCGGCCTCGGCCTGGCGATCTCCAAGTCGCTGGTCGAGCTGCACGGCGGCACGATCGAGGCCGAGTCGAGCCCCGGAGCCGGCTCCACCTTCCGAGTGCGATTGCCGGCGGTGGCTAGATGACGCATGTGCTGATCGCCGACGATTCCGAGACCATCCTCCTGCTGCTGCGGACGCGACTCGAGATGGAGGGCTACGAGGTGATGACGGCAGCAGATGGCGTCGAGGTGATCGAAGCGATGCGCGCCGCCGACCCCACCCCGGACATCCTCCTGCTCGACGCGATGATGCCCCGGAAATCGGGCATCGACGCCCTGCGAGAGCTGCGCGCCGACGGAGTCGACACCCCGGTCCTCATAGTCAGCGCCCACCAGGACCAGATGGACGCGGGCGCCGCGAACGACATCGAGGTCAGCGGCTACATAACCAAGCCCATCGACTTCGACCAGCTCTTCGCCCGCATCGCGGAGCTGACGCAGAGGTAACAGCCGCGCGGCCCTGGGGTGGTGCAGGGGTCCCCTCCCAAAACACTCAAGATCG
>DASUIY010000100.1:0-9422 GCA_036279555.1 Solirubrobacterales bacterium
GGCGACGTCCTCGCCGGCCGCCCCGTCGTCTACACCACCTTCCTCGCCTACGACGAGGTCGCGCACCACTCCGGCATCGAGAGGCACGACGCCCTCGCCGTGCTGCGCGACCTCGACCGCCAGATCGCCAGGATCGCCACCGCCTGCGCCGAGGCGCCGCGTCCCTACCGCCTCGTGGTGCTCTCCGACCACGGGCAGTCGCAGGGGGAGACCTTCCTCGATCGCTACGGGGAAACGCTCGAGGACCTGGTTCGCTCGGCCTGCGACGGGAGCACGATCGCCGCCGAAGGAGGCGACGACGACGCGCTCTCCTACCTGAGCGCGGGCTTGACCGAGGTGGCGCGCGACGACACCGTGGCGGCGGGAGCCGTGCGGATCGCGACCCAGGGGCGCCGCGCCAACGGCGTCGTCACGCTCGACGCCGATGCGCGCCGCGAGATCGAGAGGGAGCATGGCCAGGAGCTCCCGGAAATCTCCGTGATGGCCTCCGGCTGCCTCGGCCTGATCAGCTTCCCCCGCGAGCCGGGGCGGGTGACCCTCGAGCGGCTGGACGCCCTCTACCCCCGCCTCCTCCCGGCGCTACGCGGCCACCCCGGGGTCGGGTTCGTCCTGGCGCGCTCCGAGCGCTCCGGCGCCGTCGTCGCCGGCAGGAACGGGACCAGGTTCCTCGACGAGGACCGGGTCGAGGGGGAGGACCCGCTCGCGTACTTCGGGCCCAACGCCGCCGAGCACGTGCGGCGAACCGACGGCTTTCCGCACTGCGCCGACCTGATGGTCAACAGCACCTTCTGGCCGGAGTTCGGCGAGGTCGCCGCCTTCGAGGAGCTGGTCGGCTCCCACGGCGGCATGGGCGGGACCCAGAGCTTCCCCTTCGTGCTCCACCCGAGCGAGCTGGCCTGGCCCGAGGACGACGTGGTCGGGGCCGAACGGGTCCACCGGATATTCCGGGGCTGGCTGGCCCAGCTCGGACACCCCGGCTACGAGAGCGAGGTCGCCTCTCCGGGCGCCAGCACCCGCGCCTCGACCTGAGGCGCCAGGGCGCGCATCCAGGCGGCGAACTCGCGGGGCGGCGAGCGCAGCGGCTCGGGCCTGAACCGGGCCAGGCCGAGCGGGTAGAGCGTCCCCCAGTGGATCGGGACCACTGCCCGCGGCGAGAGCAGCGCCGCCGCCCGCGCCGCCCGCTCGGGGTCGAGGTGGCCGGCCCCGATGCTCGTGCCCCAGCCCCAGATCGGCAGCAGGGCGAGGTCGATCCCGTCGCCGATCCCCTCCATGCCGTCGAAGAGGTCGGTGTCGCCGGCGAAGTAGATGCGCCGCCGCCCGGTCAGGTCGAAGCCGACCGCCTGTGCGGTTCGCTCGAAGCGCCGGCCGCCGGTCGGGTGGTTTGCCTCGGTGGCGGTGACGCGGACGTCGCCGACGCTGCCGGACTCGCCCGGGGCGAGCTCACGGACGTCGCCGAAGCCGAGGTTCTCGAGGAAGCCTCCCGCCCCCGGCGAAGCGAAGACCGGCACCGCCCTGCTCAGCCGGCGCAGCGAGGGAGCGTCTGCGTGGTCGTGATGTAGGTGTGAGATCAGGATCGCGTCGACGCCCTCCGTCAGCAGTGGGTCGGGGGCCGGCCCGTGGCGCCGCAGCGGGCCGACCCGGCGCCGCAGCACCGGGTCGGTGAGCAGGCGGGCCCCGTCCATCTCGATCAGGACGGTCGCGTGGCCGACGTAGGTGATCCGCGCCGCCTCGGTCACCATGCAGCTCGTCCGTCACCGTGTCGGGGGTGCCGCGTATGGTCCGGCCTTCCGATGAATCCAAGGCGCGCGATCCGAGGGCGGTTGCGGCGGCCCGGCCGCGAAAGCGAGGGTGCCGAAGGAGAGGTCATCGAGATCGATCCCGCCGAGCTGAGCGGGATCTTCTCCGCTCCCGCGTGGCTGCGGGACCTCGGCTTCACCGCCTGGCTGCTCGTCGGGGTGGCCGCCGCGCTGGTCGGAGCTATCTGGCTCCTCGCGCTGACCGAGACGATCGTGCTGCCCGTGATCGTGGCTGGGATCATCGCTTCCGTCACCTCTCCGCTGGTCGACTGGCTTCGCCGGCACGGAATCCCGCGGGGGGTCGGCGCCGTGCTCGTCTTCCTCGCGATCATCGCAGTCGGGGTCGGAGTCGGCCTGATCGTCCTGACCGGAATCGCGAGCCAGGCGGACAGCCTCTCGGCGAAGCTCGCCGAAGGGGTGAGCGAGATCGAGTCCGTGGCCCGCGACCTGGGGGTGAAGGCGACGACGGCCGCCAACGCCAACGCCGACGCCAGCTCCTCGGTCGGCGCCGCCTTCACTGCCCTGACTCACGGCGTGCTGGGCGGGATCGACAGGCTGGCCTCGCTTGCCGTCTTCCTCTCGTTCACCGCCCTCAGCCTCTTCTTCCTGCTCAAGGACGGGCCGGCGATCGGGAGCTTCGTCGAGCGCCACCTGGGAGTGCCGGTTCCGCTGGCCCACTCGATACTGGGCCGGGTTGCCGGCAGCATGCGCGGGTACTTCCTCGGGGTCACGGCAGTCTCTCTCTGGAGCTCGCTGATCGTCGGCGCGGGGGCGCTGCTCCTCGGGGTGCCCCTGCCGGGCACGATCGTGGCGGTCACGTTCGTCGGCGGGTACGTTCCCTACCTGGGCGCCTGGACCGCGGGGGCATTCGCGGTCCTGATCGCCCTGGGCGGCGCGGGGCCCGAGACGGCGCTGGCCCTCGGCGTCGTCGTGCTGCTGGCCAACGGCGTCCTGCAGCAGCTCGTTCAGCCGGTCGCCTACGGCGCGGCGCTCAAGCTGCACCCCCTGGCGGTGCTGATCGCGACGATCGCCGGCGGCTGCCTGTTCGGCACCGTCGGGCTGGTGCTGGCGGCGCCGCTGCTCTCGGCCGCGGTGCGGATATCAGCTGACCTTCGAGCCGCCGAGCGCGAGGCGCAGGCCGCACCCGGCGATCCCGCGCCTGCTTAAAAACCGGACAGTAAGAATTGTGTACACGATCATGTACACTGAACCGATGGCCAAAACCGTTCCCGTCCGTGAGTTGCGCAAGAACCTCAGCAGCCTGCTCGACGACGTCAGCGACAGGCGAGATCACGTGCTGGTGACTCGCAACGGGACCCCGGCCGCCGCCCTGGTCCCGATCGACGAGTACGAGGCGCTGGAGGAGACCGCGGAGGTCCTCTCAGATCCCGATGCTCTCGCCGCGCTCGAGGCCGGGCTGGTCGAGATCGGTCGGGAGGAAACGGTCACGCTCGCCGAGCTTCGCAGCGAGCTGGCCGAGCGCCGGGCAGCCGCCGGCTGATAGTTGGCGCGGCTTGTTCTCGCCCGCCGCGCTCGACGGGAGCTACTCGAGCTCGGCTGGCCGCTGGTCGATGCGATCGAGGACGCTCTCGGTCTGCTCGAGCGCGATCCCAAGGCCGGCCACGCGCTTCAGGGCAGGCTGCGCGGCCTGTACTCGCTGCGGGTCGGCGCTTATCGGATCCTCTATCAGCTGACCGATGGCGATCAGATCGTTCGCGTGGCGGCTATCCGCCACCGAGCCGCCGCGTATCGCAACGATCCTCGTTAGACGGCGGTGCTCATGGATCTGTCAGCGCCTGGGCTGAGCTGCTCGCGTCGGCGGATAGACGCCACCGTCGAAGAGCTTGCGGTCGCCGAGGCGTTTTGGCAGTGAAACGCGTAGCGGTGGCTCGACGATTCCCGGGCACGTATATGCGCCAGGAGGAAGCGGTTTGAGCCGCATCACCATCAACAGTCGTTTGCCCAGCTCGAAGAAGACCGGCTTCATTGCCCGCGCGTTTTGACTCCTGCCGCCGGAGCATTCTCCAGGGCCGAGGTCGATCCAGATCCGTTTCGTGCCCGGTCGGAGCTTCGGCTGATCCGATGCGAGGCTCCAGGTGATGGTGCTTCCACGCCCGACGATCGTCGTCGGTTCGCAATTGCTGCTGTAGCCGGCGAAGGCCCATTGCCCTTCCGACTCCTCGAGCGTGAGGCTTTCCACGCCGGGCAGGCGGCCGTGCCCATACTGGACTACTCCTGGGCCTTCGCTCAGCAGCCTCCAGTTGTGCTTCGGCAAGGTGGGGTAGCCGGTCTGCCATTCCTTGATCGTCTTGCGCAAACCTTCTTCCTTCGGCCCAGGCCCGGTCTCGGCCTCTGTCGGTCCACTGAAGACGGCGACCGGGTCAAGCGGTGGGGCACCTTCGCACGTTGTCGGATACGGCCAGTGCGGCCACTTCGTGACCTCTGGATCCGGTCCCTGGGGGACGGCTGCGGCTCCGAGAGCCCCGGACACTGCGATACCCGCTACGGAGACGATCAGGCCAAGAGTGACGAGACGGAGACGAACGGCGTTCACGGAGCCCCCTGCGAATCGTTGATTGCGCCTGGCGCGACATGCCATCACGACAGGCCTTGCACCTCATCTGCTGCGCAACATAAACATCTCGTTGCCCAAAGGTTGCGGTGTGGCCTTGGGCTAACTGACTATCCCTAGCGCGGGAACACCTTCCGCATCCGGGCCAGCTCGCGGACGGAGCCGCGGGGGCGGAGGCGGCGCTGCAGGACCATCTTCAGCGGGTTGGAGTCGGGCTTGCCGGTGGCGATGAAGTCGGCCCAGCTGGCCTCGAGGACGAGGTTGGGGCTGGGGGCTTCACCCGGCTCGGCGTGGGTCGAGCCGTTGTCGATCACCAGGTGCCACGGCTCGGCGTCGGTGAAGCGCCACTGGTAGACGAGGCGCGAGCCGTTGGCCGCCTTCGGGTTGACGACGCGCTCGATCACGTCGAAGTAGAGGCGCTGCAGCTCGGGCGAGGACTGGGGCTCGGGGCCGCCAGGCGAGCCGAGGATGCCGCCCATCATCAGCTTCACCTGGCGCTCGGCGACGGTACGCTCGTCCATCTCGGGATCGAAGGGGAAGACGCCGGGCGGCATCTCCTCGATCGGGTAGCCGATCGTGCGCCAGCGCTGGCGGATCAGTTTGAGGCCGAAGGCGAAAATGTCCTCCAGCGAGAAGCCGTAGCACTCGGTGTACTCGCGGTCCATGTTCGGCGGGTTGAAGACGGCCGGCCCGTAGGGCAGGACCTCACGCAGCAGCTCGACCACCGCGGCCCTGCACTCCTCGGCGCCGGGCGCCTCCTCCCGCAGCAGCTCGGAGAGCACCTTGACGCCGAAGCCGATGTGGCGCTGCTCGTCGCGGGAGACGTTGGCGATGCCGTCGCTGAAGCCCGGCATCGTCTCTTCGGAGGCGAAGAAGTCCTCGATGAAGTGCTGGCCGGGCTGGGCGAGGGAGCCCTCGACGATCAGGTGGTAGAGGGTGATCGCCTGCGCGTACTTGGGCAGCGAGCGGTCCTTGCGCAGTTCCTCGGCCATCACGTCGAGCCGGTCGAAGATGCCGCGGTAGCCCCAGTTGAGCTGCGGCAGGGTGGAGGCGAGGGTCTGCTGGATCGAGTCGCCGCCGACCCCGATCACCTCCTTGAAGAAGCGGTGGAAGAAGACCGAGTGACGCACCTCGTCGACCTGCTGGGTGGCGAGGAAGTAGGACTGCTCCTCGGTCGGCGCGGCCGTGACGTAGGGGGCGAGGGTGTCGGCGACGCGGTCCTCGCCGTAGAAGAACATCGAGTAGATCCACATCGCCGAGCGCCGCTGGATGTCGCTGAGACCGTCCCAGCCCGCTTTGTCGCCGGAGAAGTCGATGTCGTAGGCGCTCCAGTTGCCCTGCTCCCAGCGGTGGTACAGGTCCTCGTAGGTGACGTTGTCCATCAGGCTCTGCGACGCGACGCTCATCTCTCTCCTTCGTTGTTCCTCCGGCGGTGCCGGGGAGGTTACCGCCAAACTGGCCAACCAGCCAGTTCACCCGGGGTGACTTCGTCACACAGCCGCCGGCGGCTCGATCTCGCGCTTGAGGATCTTGCCGGTGGGGCCCTTCGGCAGGTCGTCGAGGAACCAGACGACGCGCGGGTACTTGTAGGCGGCGATCCGCTCCTTGACGTAGGCGCTGACCTCCTCCGGGGGCAGCTCCTCGCCGTCGTGCAGGACGACCGCGGCGCCGATCTCCTCGCCCCACTCGTCGTGGGGGACGCCGACGACCGCGGCTTCGCGGATCTTCGGGTGCTCGAAGAGCACCTCCTCGACCTCGCGCGGGTAGACGTTGTAGCCGCCGCGGATGATCAGGTCCTTCTTGCGGTCGACGATGTAGAAGTAGCCGTCCTCGTCGGTGCGGGCCATGTCGCCGCTGTGGAACCAGCCGCCGCGCATCGCCTCCTCGGTCGCGTCCGGGCGCTGCCAGTACCCCTTCATGATGTTGTGGCCGCGGATCACGATCTCGCCGACCTCGCCCTGGGCGACCTCGTTGTCGTCCTCGTCGACGACTTTCATCTCGACCCCCTCGATCGGCGTCCCGATCGAGCCCGGCTTGCGCTCCATGTCCGGGTGGTTGGAGCTGGCGACCGGCGAGGTCTCCGAGAGCCCGTAGCCCTCGAGCACCTTCGCGCCGAAGGCCTCTTCGAAGCCGCGCAGCACCTCGACCGGCATCGAGGCGCCGCCGGTGATGCAGTTGCGCAGCGAGGAAGTGTCGAAGCTCTCCCGCTCGGGGTGGTGGAGGAGAGCGCCGAACATCGTCGGCACCCCGTAGAAGTGAGTGACCCTGTCGCGCTGCATCGTCTCCAGCGTCTCGCCGGGGTCGAATTTCGGCACCAGCGTCAGGCAGGCGCCGACCATCAGCGAGGAGTTCATCCCGACCGACTGCCCGAAGGAGTGGAAGAGGGGCAGGGCGCCGAGGACGATGTCACCCGGCCCGACCTCGCAGGTCGTCCGCGAGGAGATTTCAGCGTTCTTCGAGAGGTTGAGGTGGGTGAGCTCGGCGCCCTTCGGCTTGCCCGTGGTGCCGGAGGTGTAGAGGATCACCGCGGTGTCGTCCTCGGCTGTCTTGGCGAAGCCCGGGGTCGGATCCAGCCCCGCCAGCGTCGCCGCGAAGGCGGCGGGCTCGACCTCGATCAGCTCAACGCCGGCCTCGCCGGCTCCCTCCTTCGCCTCCTCGGCGAATCCGTGCCAGGCGAGCAGCAGCTTGGCGCCCGAGTCCTCCAGGTAGAAGGCGATCTCGCGCCGCTTCAGCAGCACGTTCATCGGCACCACGACCCCGCCGGCCCGCAGCACGCCGTAGTAGGCGACCGGGAATTCGGGCACGTTGGGCAGCATCACGCCGACCCGGTCGCCCGGTTCGAACCCCTTCTCGCGCAGCAGCGTGGCGAGCCGGGCGCTGAGCTCGTCGAGCTGCCCGTAGCTGAGCTCGTTTTCGCCGAGCCGGATCGCCGGAGCCTGCGGCGAGCGCTCGGCACTCTCGGTCAGAAGCGATGCGAGGTTGAGGGTCATCTCGCCCGGTAGCCCTGGATGGTGTTGTAGACCGGGAACTCTTTGACGTTGGGGGGGTTAGGTGGGGCCTTGTCGCCGAGTGCCTGGATCGCGGGGCCAAGCCGCTCCTGCTGGAAGCGGTCGAAGTGCTCGCGCGACTCCCAGAAGTCGATCGCGTTCCAGCCGCCCTCCATCGGCCCGGCGGCGTGGAAGACGAGACCCTCCGGCGGGTTCTCCGCGGCTCCCATCTCGGCGTTGACCGCGTCGTACTGCTCTTGCGTCGCTCCCGCGAAGCTGACCCAAAGTCCCACCGTCATCTCGTCCTCCTTCTGGTCGACCCGTCTTGCCGTGCGAGCATAGCCCGCGGCTGGGCCGATTGGCGAGAGTCCGGCGTGGATATGCTCCAGCCGATGGAGGACTTGGGCGCACCGACCTCTCACCTCGTGCTGCAGGCAGGGGTACCCGTCTACTCGAGCGACGGCGAGAAGCTGGGCGAGGTCGAGTACGTCCTCGCCGTCGTCGGCGACGACATCTTCGACGGCATAGTCCTGGACACGAGCGTCCTGCCAGGTGGCCACAGGTTCGTCGACGCGCCGGAGGTGGAGACGATCTACGAGCGGGGAGTCGTCCTGAAGATCGATGCCGCGGAAGCCGAGGCATTGCCCAAGCCGAGCTCCAACCCGGGTGTGCTCGAGATCGGGCCGGGTGACATGGCCAAGGGCGGCCCCAGCGACAAGCTCCGCCGTGCCTGGGACCTGATCTCCGGCAAGGGCTGAGGGCCTGCCCCCGAGCAGCTGTCGTAGGATACCGCCCGTGAGAGTCCCGATCTCGATCCTTGCCCTGTGCGCGGTGTTGGTAGTTGCCGGTTGCGGCGGCGATGACTCGACGACCGAGTCGACCGAAACGACGCAGGCGGCCACGACCGAATCGCCGCCGGCCGAATCGACCGCGCCCAAGCAGGCGAAGCCCGAAGCGAGCAAGAAGCCGAAGCCCGCAACGAATAAGACCAAGCCGAAGGTCACCGTTCCGAGCGGACCGCCGCCGAAGCGGCTCGAAGTGAAGGACGTCGAGACGGGCAGCGGCGCCACCGCCAAGGCGGGGGATGTGGTCAGCGTCGAGTACGTCGGGGTCGGTTACGGAAGCGGCGAAGAATTCGACGCTTCGTGGGGCCGCGAACCGTTCACTTTCCAGCTCGGCGCCGGCATGGTGATCCCCGGCTGGGACCAGGGCGTGGAAGGCATGAAGGTCGGCGGCCGCCGCGAGCTGATCATCCCGCCGGAACTCGCCTACGGCGAAGCCGGCTCTCCACCCGCGATCGGCCCGAACGAAACCCTGATCTTCGTGATCGACCTGCTCGCGGTCGAATAGGCCACCGCCTAGCTCCGCACGACGGCTTCGCGCAGCTTCGAAGTGGGTGGGATTCGCATAGAATCATGCCGTGAAGTTTTTTGCGCTAATCGCCGCGATTTTCTCTGGAATCGTGCTGGCCGCCTGCGGGGACGGTGGGTCGACTGCAGCGACGACCCAGGAATCGACGGCGGCACAGCAGAAGCCTGCCTCGCAGAGGCCACCAGCCACGAACCCGAATGAACCCAACGCTGGCGGGTCCAGGCCGCCGAAGGTCCACGTTCCGTCGGGACCGCCGCCGGAAAACCTCGTCATCAAGGACCTGAGGAAGGGTTCGGGCCAGGTCACGAAACCGTACAGCCGGCTCGCGGTGAACTTCGTCGCGGTCGACTACAAGAGCGGCAGGACGCTCGAAACGCGGTGGAGCCGCCCCTTCATCTTCGAATACAACCACGGCCTGCCGATGCAGGGATGGGAAGAAGGGCTGAAGGGGATGAGGGTGGGCGGTCGCCGTCACATCGTCGTGCCCTCGAGGCTCGCCTACAAACAGGGCGACCTCGTCTACGTGGTCGACCTGCTCTCGGTCGAAGACCGGTCGAAATACGCGCCGCCGCAGCCGCGCGGGTGAGGATCCCCCTACCCCCCGAGCCGGCGGGCTGAGATCTGCGCGATCATCTCGACGGTGCCAACGCCTGAGATTTTCGCCGAGCGGTTCAGCTCGCAGGGACTTTCCGGGCC
>DASUIY010000101.1:0-2027 GCA_036279555.1 Solirubrobacterales bacterium
AAACGCTCCCTATGGGGAGCGTTTTAGGCCCGTCGGCGGGATTTATGGAGGCGGCCGGAATTGAACCGGCGTCCGAGGCCGTAGCGCGAAGGTGTCTACAGGTTTAGCCGGCGCTTGATTCTCGTCTCCCGGGGTCCGCGCCGGCGGGCACTGCGGGAGATAGAGCCCTCTGAATTGTCCCCTGGCAGACGGGGCGATCCGCCCGGGTGAGCCCGCGTTCTGAAGCCGGCTGCCCCCTCCGCGGGCGGGAGGGGACCGACTCTCATCGCCTAGGTTCTAGCTAGGCAGCGAGGGCGAACTCATGGTCCGCACGTATTGGTTGGTGCCGGGGTTTAACGAGGCCTCCGGCAACCTCGACCTGCAACCGTTCGCACGGACCGACCACGTCGAAGCCTGTCGCCCCCGTGCTATGTGGTCGGATTGTACGGCGTCGGGTAGGAATACCCGGTGGCCGACTTGCAGTTCGACGCGATCGTCCTCGGCGCCGGGGCGCCGGGAGAGGTCTGCGCCGGGAGGCTTGCCGACGGTGGGATGTCGGTCGCGATCGTCGAGCAGCACCTGGTCGGCGGCGAGTGCTCCTACTACGCCTGCATGCCCTCGAAGGCGCTGCTGCGGCCCGCCGACCTGCTCGGCGAGGCGCGGCGGGTGCCCGGCGTCGCCGAGGCGGTCACCGGGAAGCTCGACCGACAGGCGATCCTCAACCGCCGCGACGAGGTGATCCATGACCTCGACGACTCCGGCCAGCTGCCCTGGCTGGAGGAACGTGGGATCGAGCTCTTCCGCGGCGAGGGAAGCCTCGACGGCGAGCGCCGCGTGCGCGTCGGCGGAGACGTGCTCGTGGCCGCCAAGGCCGTCGTGGTCGCGACCGGCAGCGGCGCTGCGATGCCGCCGGTCGACGGCCTCGACTCGGTGCGCGCGTGGAACAACCGCGAGGCGACGACCTCGAAGCGGGTGCCGGAGAGCATGATCGTGCTCGGGGGCGGCCCGGTCGGCTCGGAGCTGGCGCAGGCCTGGGCCACGCTCGGCACGAGGGTGACCCTGGTCGAGGGCGAAGGGCGGCTGCTTCCACGCGAGGAGCCGTTCGCCGGGGATCAGGTGGCGCTGGCGCTGAGCGAAAACCACGGCGTGGATGTGCGCACCGGCGTAAAAGCCACGGAGGCAAGCCGGGAGGGCGACATCGTCACGGTCGTGCTCGACGACGGCGCGACCGTCGCCGCCGCCGAGATCCTCGTCGCCGTCGGCCGCAAACCGCGCAGCGAAGGGATCGGCCTGGGCTCGGTCGGGGTCGAGCCCGGCGATGGCGGCTTTCTCGGGACGGACGATCGCATGAGGATCGGCAGCCGCGACTGGCTCTACGCGGTCGGCGACATCAACGGCCGCGCCCTCTTTACCCACATGGGCAAGTACCAGGCCTGGGTCGCGGCCGAGAACGCCCTCGGCCGCCCTGTCGAAGCCGTCGCCGAAGGGCTCGGCTCGCCACGCGTCACCTTCACCGACCCTCAGGTCGCCGCGGCGGGGAAGACGCTGGAGCAGGCTCGCGAAGCCGGAATCGACGCCCGCGCCCTCGACGTCCCCACCGATGGCACCGCCGGGGCCAGCTTCCAGGGCAAGGGCACCGGCGGCACCTCCCGCATCGTCGTAGACGAGTCCCGCCAGATCATCGTCGGCGCCACCTTCACCGGCTTCGAGACCGCCGACTTCCTCCAAGCAGCAACAGTGGCGATCGTGGGAGAAGTCCCTCTACCAAAGCTCCGCCACGCGGTCGCCGCCTACCCAACGCGCAGCGAGGTCTGGCTCAAGCTGCTCGAGTCATACGGGCTCTAAACTGAACTGACTCCAAGTTCTCCCGACACTTCTCGGGAGATCGATAGCCCTTCAAGCGAGACAGCCCCCGACCCAGCTGGGTCGGGGGCTGTCCGCGTTGCGACTCAGGCTCCTGGCTTCACGCCAATGAAGTTCAGAAAGGGAGTCGCATGACCAAGGATGACGTGCTGTTCGGCTACCGCCAGGCCCTCTTCTCCGAGGCC
>DASUIY010000102.1:0-7120 GCA_036279555.1 Solirubrobacterales bacterium
CGCCGAGGCCGTCGTCGCCGCTCTCGCCCAGCACGGCGATCTCCGGCTCGCGGCGGATCTCCGGCGAGCGCTCGTCGATCGAGGTCTCGGTGATGTAGGGCAGGTTGGCGATCAGCAGGTCGACCTCCTCGACGTACTCGGGGATACCCTCGTCGACGCTCACCTCGAGCTCGATGCCGAGGCGCGCCGCGTTCTCGCGCGCCGCTTCGGCCGCCTCCTCGGAGAGGTCCGAGGCGGTGACCCGCAGGTCGGGACGCTCGGCGAGCAGGGCGAGGGCGATCGCGCCCGACCCGGTGCCCACCTCGTGCACGCGGGCGCCCTGCGGGAGCTCGACGCCGACGGCGACGAGCAGCTCGGTCTCGCGGCGCGGGATCAGCACCCGCTCGTCGACGGCGATCTCGATCTCGCGGAAACGGCAGCTGCCGAGGATGTACTCGAGCGGCTCGCGCTCGCTGCGCCGGGCGATGAGGCGCTCGACCTCCTCGCGCAGCTCGGGGGTCAGCTCGGTCGAGCCGTCGCGCTCGAGGTCGGCGACATCCATGTCCAGCGCCTTTGCAACCAGCGCCCTGGCGTCAGCTTCGGGCGTCTCGCAACCGGCGGCGGCGATCGCCGCCGTTGCCTGCTCCACGATCTCCCCTGCGCTCCCCATCGACGAAGCTCCCTCCATTCGAACTTCTACGACTAAAAATAATCACCCCGCTGCGAGCCTGGTCGGATCGCTCGGAGCCACCTGCGACAGGCTACCGTGTCGGCGCCGCACGGCAAGGATCCACACGGCTCCGATCGCCATCATCGCCAGGCTCTCCAGCTGTGCTGTCGTGAGCCCGAGAAGGGCGTCGTCGTTGCGTCGCAGGAACTCGATCAGGAAGCGCTCCGCACCGGCGTAGACGAGGTAGAGAGCGAAGAGGACTCCGGCCCGGAAGCGGTCGCGCAGCTGCCAGAGCACCCAGGCACCGAGGCCCATCGCCAGCGTCTCGTAGATCGGCGTCGGGTGGACGGTGGTGTCGGTGGGAACCGTGCCGTCGGGATAGGCCATCGCCCAGGGGCCGTCCCAGGCCTTGCCGTAGTCGCCGTCGCCGGACAGCTGGCAGCCGCAACGGCCGATCGCGTAGCCGAGCGCCAGCGCCGGCGCGGCCAGGTCGAACAGCGCGGGGCCGAGGAAGTCACGGTACCGGGCCCAGAGCAGGACAGCCAGGGCGCCGCCGATCGCGCCGCCGTACCAGACCAGGCCCGAGCCGGAGAAGAGGTTCCCGATCAGGTCGTCCTTGACGCTGTCGTAGTTCTGGACGACGAAGTAGACGCGCGAGCCGACGATGCCGCCGATCAGGGCGGCGAAACCCATCTCGTACGCCCAGTCGACCGGCTTGCCGATCTCGCCCAGGCGCTTCCAGATCAGCGCCCCCGCGGCGAGGAAGGCCAACGCGAACATCAGGCCGAAGGTCTGGAGGGTTATGGGCCCGATCTGGAGCTCGGGATACACGTCAGGCGCCGATCAGCGTCTCCAGCAGCGCCTTCTGCGCGTGCAGGCGGTTCTCCGCCTGGTCCCAGACGGCTGAGCGCTCGCCGTAGAGCACCTCGGCGCTGATCTCCTCGCCCGGATGCGCGGGCAGGCAGTGCAGGACGACGGCGTCGTCCCTGGCCGCCGCGAGCAGGTCCGCGTCGATGCGGAACGGGGCGAGGTCCGCGCGGCGGCGCTCGGCCTCGTCCTCGTCGCCCATGCTGACCCAGACGTCGGTGTAGACCGCGTCGGCACCGGCGGCGGCGTCGCGCGGGTCGCCGGTCAGCTTCGCGCCGTGACCCTCCTCGAGCCGGTAGCCGGAGGGGGATGCGACGACGACCTCGACGCCGGCCAGCTCCCCCGTTATGACCAGCGAGCGGGCGACGTTGTTGCCGTCTCCGACGTAGGCGAGCCGCAGCCCGGCGAGCTCGCCACGGCGCTCGCGCAGGGTGAGCAGGTCGGCGAGGGCCTGGCAGGGGTGGTGCAGCGGGGTGAGCGCGTTGACCACCGGCACCTCGGCCGCGTCCGCCAGCTCGGCGACGGCCTCGTGGGAGCCGGAGCGGATCACGATCGCGTCGACGTAGCGCGAGAGGACCCGCGCGGTGTCGCCGACCGACTCCCCGCGCGAGAGCTGGAGCTCGTCACCGCGCAGGACGACCGGGGTTCCGCCCAGCTCGGCGACCCCGACCTCGAAGGAGATCCTCGTCCGCGTCGAGGGCTTCTCGAAGACGAGGGCGATGCTGCGGCCGGCGAGCGCATCCGCCCCGAGCCGGTCCCGGCGGCCCGCTTTCAGCTCGGCCGCACGGTCGAGCAGCTCGGCGAGCTCGAACGCACCCAGCTCTTCGCCTGTGAGGAAGTCGCGCTTCAAGCAGCGGATACTACGGGCGTGGAATTCACCGCCGTCAGCTGGAACCTCTTCCACGGGCGCGATTTCCCGCCCGACCCCGCGCTCTTCACCTGGCGATCGCGCCTGCTGCGGATCGAAGAGCGGAATGCCACTCACGTGCAGGTGAACCGGGGGCTCGAGGACGAGTTCGGGCAGGTCCTCGCCGGGGCCGGGTGGGACGTCGCCCTGCTGCAGGAGTGCCCGCCGCGCTTCGCCGCGCCCCTGGCGGGCGCCTCTGCCGCCGAGTCCCACCGCGTGCTCACCTCGCGCAACTCGCTCGGCGCCCTGCGCACCCTCGCCGCCCGGATCAACCCCGACCTGATCGCCTCCGGCGAGGGCGGCTCGAACCTGACCCTGGTGCGCGCGGGGGGTCCGCTGGGGGAGATCGTCGAGCGCCGCGAGCTCGCGATCCACGAAGGCAGGCCCGAGCGCCGCGCAATGGCCTTCACCCGCACCTCCTCAGGCATCTGCGTGGCGAACCTGCACGCGACCAACGACCAGCCCGCGCTCGCCGCCGAGGACGTCCTGAAGGGGGCGGAACACAGCGCAGAGTGGGCCGGCGAGGCGCCGCTGGTCTTCGGCGGCGACTTCAACCTGCGCCCCGGCGAGGATCCGGGCGTCTTCGACGTGCTGCGCGAGCGCTTCGGGCTCGCCGGGCCGACCGGGCCGCGAGCGATCGACCACCTGCTCTCGCGCGGGATGAGAATCGCCGAGGCACCGGCAGCCTGGCCCCCCGAGCGCCGGGAGCTGCCGAGAGGAGGCCTGGCGCTGCGCCTTTCCGACCACGCTCCCGTCCAGGCCGGCTTCGAGTGCGGGTAATCCCGAACCACCGAACCGGGCAGGGATGAGATAGTCAACCGGGAAGACCCCCGGCAACCCCACCAGGAGGCGAGAGATCATGGCCGCGAAAAAACAGACCACCGGCAAAACGACGAAGAAACCCAAAGCCGGCGCGCGCGCCAAGAAAGCTCCGAAAAAAGCCGCTGCGAAGAAAAAGCCCGCGGCCAAGAAGGCCAAACCCAAAACTGCGAAGAAGACCGCGACCCGCGGCGGCGCGGCGACGGCGGGGCTCGACAAGAGCGTCGAGCAGTTTCGCGAGAGCCTCGAGCGCAGCGTCACCCTCAGCCGCGACCGGCTCCAGGAGGTCGTCGACGACGCGGTCAAACGCGGTCGCATGACCCGCAGCGACGCCGAGAAGATGCTCACCGACCTGGTCAAGAAGGGACGGCGGCAGACCGACTCGCTGCTGAAAGAGCTCGAACGGCTGGTCCAGCAGGCGCGCAAAGAGGTCGGCGGACGCGCCGAGCCGGTGCGCAAGCAGGCCACGCAGGCCGCGCGCCGCGCGCGCAAGAAACTTGGCTAGGTGAGCCGGGCGACCGGTGAGATTCCGGCTGCTCGCCGGCATCGCGGAGAGCAGCTCGAGGTCGAGATCGACTCGCTTGCCTTCGGTGGGCGGGGAGTGGCGCGCTCGGAGGGACTCGTCGTCTTCGTCGCCGGCGCCCTGCCCGGGGACCGGGTCCGAGTCGAGATCACGAAAGCGAAGAAGCGCTTCGCCGAGGCGCGCACGGTCGAGCTGCTGCGGCCGGGCGCCGAGCGGATCGCCGACAGCTGCAGCCACGACGGCGAGCCCTGCCCGGGGGCTCCCTGGCAGGGGCTTCCCTACGAGCGGCAGCTCGCCAGCAAGCACGACCAGGTGGACGAGGCGCTGCGGCGCATCGGCGAGCTCGACGGCTTCGAGCTGGAGCAGATCGAGCCGGCGGTCGAACAGTGGCGCTACCGCAACAAGCTCGAGTACTCCTTCGGCGAGCGCGACGGCGAACCGATCCTCGGCTTCCACGCCCGGGGCCGCTGGGACCTCGTCGTCGACGTCGAGGACTGCCTGCTCGCCTCCGAGCGGGGCAACGCTGCGCGCAACGAGGTGCGCGAGTGGGCACGGCTGGAGGCGGTCCCCGCCTACGACGGGCACTCGCGCGAGGGCGTCCTGCGCAACCTGGTCGTGCGCGAGGGCTGGCGCACGGGACAGATCCAGACCCGGCTGGTGACCTCGGCCGCCCGCTTTCCGAAACCCCCGGTCGACCTTCACACGGCAATCGAGGGCGACTCGGGAGGGACCGACGGGCCGACGGGAGTGCTGGGCGAGGAGCGCCTGCGCGAGGAGCTCTGCGGGCTGCGCCTGGAGATGTCCCACGGCGCCTTCTTCCAGACCAACACCGAGATGGCCGAGCGGCTCTACGCGGTCGCCGCCGAGTACGCGGGCCTGAGCGGCAGCGAGCGGATCTTCGACCTCTACTGCGGGATCGGCACGATCGGCCTGACGATGGCGTCGCGGGCCGGCGAGGTCTGGGGCCTCGAGATAGTCCCCGAGGCGATTGCCGACGCCGAGCGCAACGCCGAGCTGAACAAGATCGAGAACGCCCGCTTCATGGCCGGCAGCGCCCGCACCGGCGTCCGGCCCCTGATCGAGAAGGCCGGCAAACCCGACGTGGTCGTCATCGACCCGCCCCGCGCCGGCCTCTCGCAGAAGATCGTCCGCCGCGTGCTCGAGTGCGAGGCGAAGAAGATCGTCTACGTCTCCTGCAACCCCACCACCCTGGCCCCCAACGCGGCCCAGATGGTCGAGGCCGGCTACACCCTGAAGCGGGTCAAGCCTGTCGACATGTTCCCCCAGACCCCCCACATCGAGTGCGTGGCGCTGCTGGAGAAGTAGGCGTCTAGATCTGAGCGACGATGAGCGTGAAGAGGCCGATGAAGCCGGTCACCATGATGCCGCCGAGCCCCAGGAATCCCTGCGTCATCGTGCGCCGCATTTCCCTCATCTCGCCCCTCAGTTCGCGAATGTCGTCGTCGACTTTCTCGAAGCCTTTGTCCAAGCGCATGTCGATTTCCGCGAATCTCCTATCCACTTCTTCGAAACGCCTGTCGACTTCTTGGAAGCGCCTGTCGACCTGCGCGAACCGTTCGTCGACGTGCTTGAAGCCGAGGCCCACCTTTTCGTTCAGCGCGTCGAGCCTGTCGTCGGTCCATTCGCGTGCCATTGCCTCCATGATGCCAGGCTAACCTGAAACTTGTTGTCTGTGGTTGAGCTGGCATTAGAAATGCGTCACGGCTTCCACGCGAAAGTCACGCAATAGGCTTCGCGACGTGGGAAGCAAACAGAGCAGAGGCTTCGGCGTCGCCGCCGGGCTCGACCCGGAGGTGGCCCGCCCGCTGGCCGAGCGATGCGCCGAGCTCGGCTACGGCTCGATGTGGTCCAACGACCATCCCGGCGCAAAAGGCCTGGAGACGCTGGCCGAGTTCGGCGTCGCGGCTCCCGAAGTAGATCTGGGCGTCGCGGTGATCGCCCTCGACCGCACCCCGCCTGAGGCGATCGGCGCCGACGTCGAGCGGCTCGGCCTCGACCCGTCACGGCTCTGGCTCGGGGTCGGCGCCGGCTTCGCCGAGAGGCCGCTGACGCGGATGCGCGAGGCGCTCCCCGAGCTGCGCGAGAAGCTCCCCGGCGTCCGCCTAGTCCTCGCTGCGATGGGCCCGAAGATGTGCGCCCTCGCCGGCTCGGACTACGACGGCGCCTTCTTCAACTGGATGACCCCCGAGTTCGCCGCCGGCGCCCGCGCCAAAGTCGAGACCGGCGCCCAGGAGGCCGGCCGCGAGACTCCCCCGATCTTCGGCTACGTCCGCACCGCCGTCGGCCCCGACGCCGCCGGGCGCCTGGCCAAGGAGGAATCCTTCTACCGCGACCTCCACGACGGCTACCGCAACCACTTCGCCCGCCTGGGAGAGCCCGAGGGCACCGTCGGCGTAGCCGCCGCCGCTCCCCCCGCCGCCAAGTCCGAGCTTGCCCGCTACGAGGCGCTCGACACGATCGTGGTCAGGGGCCTTGCCAGCGCCACCGTCGAGGCAATGACTGCCGTCGCAGAGGCGGCAGCACCCTGAGCGGCACTCGGCTTAGGTTTCCCTAAGGACGGGGCAGCTAGGATGCGCGGCCCATCGCCGCCGAAGCCCGAATAGACAGACCGCTGGCGCGCACCGTCGGCAGCACGATCTTCATCAGCCGCTGGCTGCAGGCGCCCCTCTACCTGGGCCTGATCGCCGCCCAGGGGGTCTACGTCTGGCGCTTCATGCAGGAGCTCTGGCACCTGGTCACCGACGCCGGGCACCTGAGCGAGAACGAGGTGATGCTGCTGGTCCTCGGCTTGGTTGACGTGGTGATGATCGCCAACCTGCTGATCATGGTCATCATCGGCGGCTACGAGACCTTCGTCTCGCGGATCAACCTCAAGAACCACCCCGATCAACCGGAGTGGCTCTCCCACGTCAACGCCAACGTGCTCAAGGTGAAGCTGGCGATGGCGATCGTCGGCATCTCCTCGATCCACCTCCTGCAGACCTTCATCAACGCCGCCAACACCTCCTCCGAGACGATGCTCTGGCAGACGATCATCCACCTCACCTTCGTCATCTCAGCCCTCGCCCTGGCGGCAATCGACCGCTTCCTCTCACCGAAGAGCACCGCCGAAAAGGTCCTGGAGACCAACCACGCCGACGGCCACGCACCAGCTTCGGTGGTCGATTGACCCCCGCATAGGGGGTCAATCGTTCAACCGAGCCCCTCGGACTCATCCTCGAACTGAGGGCGGCGCCTGAAAGTCGCCCGGTGGGACCAGGTTCGACCCCACGAGCACGTCGGCGAGGGACGGGACACCCTCGACCGGGCGGATACTCAAACTGCCGGGCTGATT
>DASUIY010000103.1:0-16829 GCA_036279555.1 Solirubrobacterales bacterium
CAAGAGGATGCGCGCACGGCGCTCAAAGCCGGCGAGCGCGAGCGCGCGCAGGCGCTGCGGCTGATCGTCGACGCACTCCAGAAGGACGCCAAGCTCGGCGACGGCGACGAGGTCGCCGTGCTCCAGCGCGAGCGCAAGAAGCGACTGGAAGCGGCGGAGGCATATGGCGAGGCGGGCCGGGCCGAGCAGGCCACGGCCGAGAGCTTCGAGGCCGAGCTGATCGAGGGCTACCTGCCGGCGCAGCTCCCCGACGAGGAGCTGGCCGAGCTGGTCGATGCCGCGGTCGCCGAGACCGGGGCGACCGAGCAGAAGCAGATGGGCCAGGTGATGTCGGCGTTGATGCCGAAGGTCGCCGGGCGTGCCGATGGCAAGCGGGTCAGCGCGGCGGTGCGTGAGCGGCTTGGCGCGTAGGCAGCTCACCCTCGACAACACCGTCGCCGCCGAGCTGGCGGGCTCCGAGGACGCTGTGCTCCGAGCCCTGCGCGGCCACCTGGACTGCGACTTCCACCTGCGCGGCAACATCCTCACCCTCGACGGCGAGAGCAACGACGTGCAGACCGCGGCGACCGTGGTCGACGAGCTGGTCGAGCTGATCGAGCAGGGCCACGAAGTCGCGCCGGGGACGATCGAAGCGGTGACCGGCGCGCTGGACGCGCACGAGAGCCCGGCGGAGATCCTCGAGGACGTGGTCTGGCGCCACCGCAACACCAAGGTCGCGCCGAAGACGCTCAACCAGAAGCGCTACGTCGACTCGATCCGCGAGCACACGATCACCTTCGGCGTCGGTCCGGCCGGAACGGGCAAGACCTTCCTCGCCGTGGCGATGGCGGCTGCGGCGCTGGCCGAACGACAGGTGCAGCGGATCATCCTCACCCGGCCGGCGGTCGAGGCGGGCGAGCGCCTCGGCTTCCTCCCGGGCGACATCCAGGCCAAGGTCGACCCCTACCTGCGGCCGCTCTTCGACGCGCTCTTCGACATGCTCGACCCCGACCGCGTCAACGGCTACTTCGAGCGCGGCGTGATCGAGGTGGCCCCACTCGCGTTCATGCGCGGCCGCACCCTGAACGACTCCTTCGTCATCCTCGACGAGGCGCAGAACACCAGCCCCGAGCAGATGAAGATGTTCTTGACGCGTCTCGGCTTCAACTCGCGCATGGTCGTCACCGGCGACGTCACCCAGATCGATCTGCCGACCGATCAGCGCTCCGGCCTCGTCGTCGTCCGCGACATCCTCGAATCGGTTCAGGACATCTCCTTCGTCCATTTCGGCGGAGAGGACGTCGTCCGCCACAAGCTCGTCCAGCGCATCGTCGCCGCCTACGGCGAACACGCCGAGCGCCAGTCCGCGCCTGCCAGTGACGGTTGACCTGAGCGACGTTCCGGTCGAGCTGCGCGACCCGGTCGCGGCGGCCCTGGATGCCGCCGGAGTGTCGGACGGGCACCTCGCGGTCGAGCTGGTCGACGCCGAGCGCATCCGCGAGCTGAACCGCGCGCACCGGGGCAAGGACACGCCCACCGATGTGCTTGCCTTCCCAGTGGACGGCGCCGGGCCCACCGCTGGCCCGCGGGAGCTGGGTGACGTTGCGATCTGCCCGGAGCACTGCACCGACGTCACCGAGGCAGCCGTCCACGGGACCCTGCACCTTTGCGGCCACGACCACGAGGCCGACGAGGGCGAGATGCTCGCGCTTCAGGCCCGGGTGCTGGCGGGACTGGCGTGACCCGCGCCGGCTTCATCGGGCTCGCCGGTCGCCCCAACGTCGGCAAGTCGACCTTGGTCAACGCGATCGTCGGCAGCCGGGTGGCGATCGTCTCGATGCGGCCGCAGACGACCCGCCGGGCGATCCGCGGCGTCCATACCGATCTCGAGGCCGGCCGGCAGCTCGTCCTCGTCGACCTTCCCGGCGTGCAGCGACCCCGCGACGTCCTCACCGAGCGGATGCAGAAGCGGGTCGAGCGCGAGCTCGCGGACTCCGACTTGGCCCTGATCGTGATCAACGGCGAGGAGGGGGTCGGGCCGGGCGACCGCTTCATCGCCCGCGCCCTGGTCGAGGCCGGCGGCCGTCTGCCGACGATCTGCGCCGTCAACAAGGTCGACCGGACCGGGCCGAACGAGCTGGTCCCGGTGCTGGCCGAGGCCGCCGAGCTGGACGGCGTCGACGAGGTCTTCCCGATCAGCGCCCGCGACGGCGAAGGCCTCGATGTGCTGGTTGACAGGCTGAGTGAGCTGGTCCCTGAAGGGCCTTACCTGTATCCGCCCGACGACCACAGCGACCAATCGAGTGAGCTGCTGCTTGCCGAGCTGATCCGCGAGCAGGTGCTCAACCGCACCCGCGAGGAGATCCCGCACTCGGTCGAGGTCGCGGTCAGGGAGATCGAGGAACGCGACGATGGCCTTGTCACCGTCAATGCGGAGGTCTGGGCCGAGACCGAGTCCCAGAAGCGCATCCTGATCGGCAAGGGCGGCAAGAAGATCGGCGAGATCGGCACTGCCGCCCGCAGCTCCCTGGAGGCCGAGCTCGGCACCAAGGTCCACCTGGACCTCAAGGTCCGCGTCCGCAGTCATTGGCGCCGCGACGACGATCTCTTGGACCGGCTCGGAATCGAGTGAGGAGATGGGGACGCCCCCGACCGGGCGGATACTCAAAGTGCCGAGCTAATTAGCTCGGCACTTGGACGGTCGGGGGCGTCCCCATCTCCTCGCATACGATTGCTTGATGTTCGAGCAGCTGAAATTCGACGAGCAGGGTCTCGTGCCCGTGGTGGCACAGGATCACGCCAGCGGCGAGGTGCTGACGTTGGCGTATGCCAACGAGGAGTCATTGCGGCTGACTTTGGAGACCGGGGAGCTGCACTTCTACTCCCGCTCGCGGGAGGAGATCTGGCGCAAGGGGGAAACCTCGGGGAACGTGCTGAAGCTGCGCCAGCTCCGTCTCGACTGTGACGGCGACGCGATCGTCGCCCTGGTCGAGCCGACCGGGCCCGCCTGCCACACGGGCGAGCGCAGCTGCTTTCACCGTGGCATAGACGGCGAATGCAGCACTGAGCCCGCGCTGCACGAGACGCTTGCGACCCTGGAGCGCACGCTTCGCAGTCGGGCCGCCGAGCGGCCGGAGGGGAGCTACACGGTGGAGCTGCTCGCCGATCCGAAGCTGATCGGCGAGAAGGTCGAGGAGGAGGCCGAGGAGGTGGTCCGCGCCGCCCGTGAGGAGTCCGACGAGCGCGTCGCCGAAGAGGCCGCCGACCTTCTCTACCACCTCGCCGTCCTGCTCGCCTCGCGCGAGGTCCCGCAGTCCGCTGCGATGGAAGTGCTCGATGGCCGTCGCCGCTGACGCCGAGCTGAGGCTCGAGCCGAGCCTCGAGCAGGCTCGGGCGCTGGCCGCCGAGGGAAACGTCGTGCCGGTCTGCGCCCGGCTGCTCGACGACTGCGAGACCCCGGTCTCGGCCTTCCTCAAGCTGCGCGCGGGCGAGCCGGAGGGCACGCCCTGCTTCCTGCTCGAGTCGGCCGAGCAGGGCCAGGTCGGGCGTTACTCGTTCGTCGGCTTCCGCCCTCGCTCGGTGCTGCGCTGGAGCGACGGAGTGCTCTCCGAGGACGGGGGGGAGGGGCACGACTCCCCCGACCCCTACGCCGCCGTCGCCGAGCATCTCTCGCGCTTCCGGCCGGCGCCGGTCGAGGGCCTGCCGCCGTTCAGCGGCGGCGCGGTCGGCTTCTTCGGCTACGACCTCGTGCGCACGGTCGAGCCGCTGGGCGAGCCCAACCCCGACCCGCTCGGCCTGCCCGACATGGCCCTGATGGTCACCGACTTACTGCTCGTCTTCGACCACCTCCGTCACGAGCTGACGATCATGGCCTGCGCCTTCTGCGAGGACGAGGGAGGCATCGACGCCGCCTACGAGCGAGCCGCAGACGCGATCGCCGACGCCCGAAGGCGCCTGCGCGGAGCGGTTCCGGCGCCGGAGCGCTCCGCCGTCGCCGAGCCACCGGAGTTCACGTCGAACATGGGGCAGAAGGAGTTCGAAGCCGCGGTCGAGCGGATCGTCGACTACGTCCACGCCGGCGACGCCTTCCAGGTCGTGCCCTCGCAGCGCTTCAGCGCGCCGGCGCCGGTCGAGCCCTTCTCCATCTATCGCGGCCTTCGCGTCGTCAACCCGTCGCCCTACATGTACTTCCTCGAGTTCGGCGACTTCCAGATCGCCGGCGCCTCGCCCGAGCCGCTGGTCAAGGTCACCGGCAACCGGGTCGAGACGCGGCCGATCGCCGGCACCTACCCCCGCGGTTCCGACGAGGAGGAGGACCGGCGCCTCGCCGAGCGCCTCGTCAACGACCCCAAGGAGCGGGCCGAGCACGTGATGCTGGTCGACCTCGGCCGCAACGACCTCGGCCGGGTCTGCGAGTACGGATCGGTCTCTGTCGACGAGCTGATGGTGGTCGAGACCTACTCGCACGTGCTGCACATCGTCAGCCAGGTCTCCGGCACCCTGCGCGAGGAGGTGGGCGCGATGGACGTCCTGCGCTCCGCCCTGCCGGCGGGCACCCTCTCCGGCGCGCCGAAGGTGCGGGCGATGCAGATCATCGACGAGCTGGAGCCGGTCAAGCGCTGCTCCTACGGGGGTGCGATCGGCTACCTCTCCTGGGACGGCGACCTCGACACGGCGATCCATATCCGCACCGTGGTGGTCAAGGACGGCCAGATGCACGTCCAGGCCGGGGGCGGCACCGTCGCCGACGCCAAACCCGCCTACGAGTACAACGAGTCCGTCAACAAGGCCAAGGCCGTCTTCCGCGCGGTGGAGCTGGCCTGCGAGCAGCCGGACTGGCCGTGAGGCTGCGATGAAGGCCCTCGTCATCGACAACTACGACTCCTTCACCTACAACCTGGTCCAGTACCTGGGCGAGCTGGGCGCGGAGGTCGAGGTCGTCCGCAACGACAAGGCGACGGTGGACGAGCTGCTCGAGCGCGGCGCCGACCGCCTCGTCGTCTCGCCCGGCCCCTGCACGCCCGCGGAGGCGGGGATCTCGATCGAGGCAATCCGCCGCTTCGCCGAGGCCGGCACGCCTGTCCTCGGCGTCTGCCTCGGCCACCAGTCGCTGGTCGAGGCCTTCGGTGGGCGCACGGTGCAGGGCGAGCCGATCCACGGCAAGGAGGCCGAGGTCGAGCACGACGGCCGCGCCGTCTACGCCGGCCTGCCCAGCCCACTCGTCGCCGGCCGCTATCACTCGCTGGTGGCGGACCCCGACCTGCCCGGCGAGCTCGAGCTGAGCGCCAGCCTCGGTGACGTGGTGATGGGCGTGCGGCACCGCGACCTGCCCGCCGAGGGCGTCCAGTTCCACCCCGAGTCGGTGCTCACCCCGCAGGGCAAGCCCCTCCTCGCCAACTTCCTGGGAGATGCCAAATGAGCTTCCGGTGCGCCTTTTCCCCGGTATGCCTGGATAAAGCGCACCGGAAGGGTGGTGAGGGATGAGCGCCGGCCCAAACGACGTCGTCACCAGGGCGATCGACGCGGTCTGCGGCGGGGACCACCTGACCGCCGACCACGCCGCGGCCGTTCTCGCGGAGATCATGGAGGGGCGGACGAGCGAGGTCCAGACCGGCGCCTTCCTGATCGCACTGCGCGCCAAGGGGGAGACGGTCCCCGAGCTGGTCGGCCTGGCTCGCACGATGCGCTCGCTCGCCACTCCGGTCGCAACCTTGCGCACCGACCTCGTCGACACTGCCGGGACCGGCGGCGGGCCCTCAACCTTCAACGTCTCGACCACGGCTGCGCTGGTCGCCGCCGCCGCCGGCTGCGCCGTCGCCAAGCACGGCAACCGCTCCAGCACGAGCAAGTGCGGCTCCGCCGACCTGCTCGAGGCGCTCGGCGTGAACATCGAGCTCGAGCCGGAGCAGGTGGGCAGCTGCATCGAGGAGGTCGGCTTCGGCTTCATGTTCGCGCCGCGCCATCACAAGGCGATGGCGCACGTGGTCCCGGTTCGCAAGGAGCTCGGGGTGCGGACGATCTTCAACTTCCTCGGCCCGCTGACCAACCCGGCCGGGGCGCAGCGGCAGCTGCTCGGCGTCTCCGACCGCCACTACCAGGAGACGATCGCCGAGGCACTGGTTGGCCTCGGCAGCGAGCGAGCGATGGTCGTGGCCGCCGAGGACGGAGTCGACGAGCTCTCGATCTCGGCCCGCACCCGCGTGATCGAGGTCCGCGAGGGGGGAACCGAGGAGCACTTCGTCGAGCCGGGCGACTTCGGCTTCCCCACCGCGGAGCTGACCGACGTCGCCGGGGGGACGCCCGAGGAGAACGCCGCGGCCTCCAGGGCGGTGCTCGCCGGCGAGGGCGGCCCGCGCCGCGACCTCGTCCTGCTCAACGCCGGCGCCGCGATCTACGTCGGCGACGGGGCCGAGAGCCTCGCTTCCGGGGTCGAGCTGGCCGCGGCCACGATCGACTCGGGCGCGGCAGCGGAGTTGCTGGAGCGCCTGATCGCAGCGACCACGGCGCCATCCGCCCGGGACGGGTGATCCTCACTGCCGCACCCACGGATGACGCGCCTGACGCGGCGCTGGATCGGTACTCGCGGCCTCGCGCGTAGCGCTGCTACGTGCAGCGGCCCCGCGCACCGCCCAGCTTGGCCAGTCGCGCCCCCGTGGGCACGTCAATTCGGATCAACCGTCTAGGCTTCGCCTACCAAGTGGCAATGATCGAGCAGCTGATCTCGGTGGCGCGAGAAGGGGTGGAGGAGCGCCGCGGCCAGGCGTCGCAGGCGGATCTCGAATCCCGCCTGTCCGCGCGCGGCGAGGACCGCCCGTTCAACGAGGCCCTGGTGCGGCCGGGACTCTCGCTGATCGCCGAGTTCAAGCGCCGCTCCCCCAGCGCCGGCGACATCTCCGCCGCGGCCGCCGTCCCGGCACAGGTCGGCGCCTACGAGCGCGGCGGCGCGGCGGCGCTCTCGGTGCTCACCGACGAGCACCACTTCGGCGGCTCGCTCTCGGACCTGCGCGCGGCCCGCGAGGCGTGCGACCTGCCGATCCTGCGCAAGGACTTCATCGTCGATCCCTACCAGCTCTACGAGGCGGCCGTGAACGGGGCCGACGCGGTGCTGCTGATCGTCCGCGTCCTCGACGATCGCCGCCTGGAAGAGCTTTACGGCGAGGCCCGGGGGCTGGACCTCGACTGCCTGGTCGAGGTCCACGACGCCGAGGAGCTGCAGCGCGCGCTGGAGCTCGACGTCGACGTGATCGGCATCAACAACCGCAACCTCGACCAGGGCACGGTCGACGTCGCGACCACCTACGAGCTGATGCCTGACGTGCCGGCCGGCAAGACCGTCGTCGCCGAGAGCGGGATCTCCTCCCGCGCGGAGCTCGAGGAGCTGGAGCGGGTCGGGGTCGACGCGGTGCTGATCGGCAGCGCGCTGATGAGCGCAGAGGACCCCGAGGCGAAGACGCGGGAGCTGACCGGGGTCGACGAAGGCACCCGCGAGCACCGCCTTCCCTGAGCATCCGGTTTTAGCACCCGCTTGAGCATTGTTTAGGAATTACTGAGGAAGCGGCTCTACAGTGCTCCCAATGCGTCGCTTCCTCCGTTCCCCCTTCGGCTCCGCCCTTCTCGGCGGCGCGGTCGTCGCCGCCTTCGGCTGGGTGGCGATCGCCTCGGGCTGGATCGAGGCCGAGGGTGGCTCGACCACGACGATCGCGGCGCCCCTGTCGGCGCCGGTCACGGTCAAGGATGGCGGCGACGGCAACCTGGTCAACCAGATCTACCGCCGCGACGGGCAGGGCGTCGCCTTCATCCAGGCGTCGAAAGGCCCCGGAGAATCATCCGGCATCAACCCGTTCGGCGAACCCGAACCGGAAGGCGAAGGCGGCGTCGCAACCGGCTCCGGCTTCCTGATCGACACCAAGGGCCACATCATCACCAACAGCCATGTCGTCGACGGGGCGAGCGAGGTGCAGGTCACTCTCGGCTCCAACGAAACCAGTCACGATGCGGAGATAGTCGGCACCGATCCGGCGACCGACGTGGCCCTGCTCAAGGTCGACGTGCCGGCCGATCAGCTCCACCCGCTGGCGCTCGGCGACTCCTCGAAGGTCCAGGTCGGCGACCCGGTGGTCGCGATCGGCAACCCCTTCGGCCTCAACCGCACCGTCACCAGCGGCATCGTCTCCGCTCTCCAGCGCCAGATCCAGGCGCCCAACGGCTTCTCGATCTCGCACGTGATCCAGACCGACGCGGCGATCAACCCCGGTAACTCGGGCGGCCCTCTGATCGACGCCTCCGGCAGCGTGATCGGGATCAACTCCCAGATCCAGAGCGGTGGCGGTGGCGGCAACGTCGGCATCGGCTTCGCGGTGCCGATCAACACGGCCCGCGACGTCGTCGGGCAGATCAAGCATGACGGCGAGGTCGAGCACGCCTACATCGGCATCACCGGCGGCAGCGTCACGCCGGCGATCGCCGACGCGCTGAAACTTCCGACCGACAAGGGCGTGCTGGTCAACGAAGTGATCGAGGACGGCCCGGCGGACGAGGCGGGGATCGAGGGCGGCAAAGCCGGAGCGACGGTCGAAGGTGCCCAGGTGCCGCGCGGCGGCGACGTCATCACCGAGATCGACGGCGAGCCGGTCGCCTCGATGGAAGACGTGATCGACGCCGTCGACGCCGCCGAGCCGGGCGATGAGATGGAGATGACCCTGGTGCGGGAGGACGGCGAGGAAAAGACCGTCACGGTCACGCTCGGGGTACGGCCGGACTCGGTCCAAGAAGCGGAATAGGCGGAAGTGGCGCGCGGGTCCTGTCGCCGTAGGGGACCCACCACCCCCTGCGGTCGCTAAAGCGTCCTCGGGGGCGGTTCCCCCTACGACGCCACCCGCGCGAGACGCCGCTGGGGCATGCTGGTTTTGCCTGCGGCGGGGGCGCTGCTCGCTTCGTTGCGTACCCTGGAGGCGTGAGAGTCAAGATCTGCGGGATCACGAATTTGGACGATGCGGCTGAGGCTGTGCAGCTTGGGGCCTGGGCGATCGGGTTGATCCATTACGACAAGAGCCCGCGGGCCGTTGAGGCTGGCGAAGCGGCGGCGATCTGCGCTGCGTTTCGGCGCAAGTGCGAGGTCGTGGGCGTCTTCGTCAACCCCGAGCTGGAGGAAGTCGCGAAGGCGGTCGAGGGGGCGGGGCTGACGATGGTGCAGCTGAACGGGGCCGAGGGGCCGCAGCTCTGCGCCGAGGTGGCGCGCCGCACCGGGGTCAAGGTGATCAAGGCGATCCACGTCGCCTCCGCCGCCGAGATCCACGCCGCCGAGGCCTTCCGCACCGACTTCCACCTCTTCGACCGCCGCGGCCGCGGCCTCTGGGGTGGCACCGGGGAAAGCTTCGACTGGGGCCTCTTGCGCGGGCACCGCTCCGAGGTGCCGGCGATCCTCGCCGGTGGGCTGCGGCCCGGCAACGTCGCCGAGGCGATCGCGGTCACGCACCCCTACGCGGTCGACGTGGCGAGCGGGGTGGAGGCCGAGCCGGGCCGCAAGGACCACGCGGCGATGGCTGCGTTCTTCGAGGCGGCGAAGGCCGCTAGCGTGCCCTCTGCATGAGCGCGGTCGAGGAACGGTTCGGGCCCTACGGGGGGCGCTACGTCCCGGAGACGCTGATCGCCGCGCTGGACGAGCTGGCCGCGGCCTGGGCAGTGGCGCGCGAGGACTCGGAGTTCCATGAGCGGCTGGCCATGCTGCACCGCGACTTCATCGGCCGCCCGACGCCGCTCTACCTGGCCGAGCGTCTTTCGGTGCGGGCCGGGAGGAGGGTGTACCTCAAGCGCGAGGACCTCGCCCACACCGGCGCCCACAAGATCAACAACGCGGTCGGCCAGGTCCTGCTCGCCCAGCGCATGGGCAAGCCACGGGTGATCGCCGAGACCGGGGCGGGCCAGCACGGCGTCGCCACTGCCACCGCCTGCGCGCTGCTCGGGCTCGAGTGCGTCGTCTACATGGGCTCCGAGGACATCCGTCGCCAGCGCCCCAACGTCGAGCGGATGGGGCTGCTCGGGGCCGAGGTCGTGCCGGTCGAGGCGGGAGCGCGGACGCTGAAGGAGGCGGTCAGCGCGGCGATCCGCGACTGGGTCGCCAACGTCGAGACGACGCACTACGTGATCGGCTCGGCAGTCGGGCCGGCCCCGTTCCCCGCCCTGGTCCGCGACCTGCAGCGGGTGATCGGCGAGGAGGCCCGCGAGCAGGCCCTCGCCGCCGAGGGGGCCCTGCCGTCGCGGGTGATCGCCTGCGTCGGCGGCGGCTCCAACTCAATCGGGATCTTCACCCCCTTCGTCGACGATGCGGGGGTCGAGCTGATCGGAGTCGAGGCGGCGGGAGAGGGGCTCGACACCGAGCGCCACGGTGCCTCGCTGGGCAAGGGCAGCACCGGCGTATTGCACGGCTCGCTCTCATCGGTGATCGCCGACGAGGAGGGCCAGATCCTCGAGGCCCACTCGATCTCTGCCGGCCTCGACTACCCCGGGGTAGGCCCCGAGCACGCATTCCTGCGAGACAGCGGGCGGGCCAGCTACTTCGCGGTGACAGACGCTCAGGCGCTGGCGGCGTTTGCCGAGCTGTGCAAGCTGGAGGGGATCATCCCGGCGCTGGAGTCGTCGCATGCGATCGCGTGGCTGCTCGAGAACGGAGGAGGCGAGGGGTATGACGTGCTGTGTCTCTCGGGACGTGGTGACAAGGACTTGGCTGAGGTCATTGAGCAGGGGGCCGGGGGGTGACTCGCTGGAGCAACAGCGGGGAGGCTCCATCGAGCCACCCCCCGGCCCCCAGTTCGACAGCTTCAACCGGTGCGGAACGGATCGAGGCGGCGTTCGCGGCGGCCCGCGAGGAGGGGCGCGCAGCGTTGATGCCTTACATGATGGCCGGGTATCCAGACCGAGAGACATCGATCGCCGTGGCAGATGCTTATGCCGAGTCTGCCGATTTGGTTGAGCTGGGAATCCCCTTTTCCGACCCCTTGGCCGACGGCCCGACCATTCATGCTGCCGCTACGGCTGCACTCGAAGCTGGAGCGACACTGGAGATGGCGCTAGAGGTCTGCGAGGAGATCTCGGGTCAGGTGCCGGTCGTCTTCATGGCATACGCCAACATGGTGCTGGCCCATGGTGGGGCTGCGGAGTTCGCCCGCCGCGCTCTTGCCGCGGGAGCTTGTGGGGCGATCGTTCCGGACCTGCCGCTGGAGGAAGCGGAGCCGGTGCGGACCGCGTTCGACGACGCGGGCTTGGCTCTGGTCCCGCTGGTCGCGCCAACCACCCCTGCCGAGCGGCGGGCGAGGATCTGCGCCGCGGCGAGGGGATTCGTCTACGCCGTTTCCACGGTGGGGACCACCGGGGAGCGGGACGAGCTGCCGGCGGGCCTAGCCGAGCTGGTCTCCGCGACCAAGGACGAGGCCGAGGTTCCGGTCGCCGTCGGCTTCGGCATCGGCACTCCGGAGCAGGCGGCCGAGGTCGGGCGCGTCGCCGACGGCGTGATCGTCGGCAGCCGCCTCGTTCGCGCTGCCGGGGAGGCAGGGAGCGCCGATGCCGCGGGCGAGGCCGTCGGCTCCTTCCTGCGCGAGGCGCGCGTCGCCCTCGCTGGGTAGGATTCGCGCCGCATGGGAATGGTCGTGACGCTCTTTCTGGCCCTGGCCGCGATGACGCTCTCCTACGCCTTCGGGCAGGGCGGGCCGATCGCCGGGATGGTCTTCTTCACGGTGCTCCTCATCGGCGCGGTCCTCAGGGTTGTCAAGCCCACGTCCTAGCGAAGCGTTTCAGGCCCGCGTCGCGACGACCCGCAGGTACTCCGGTTCGAGCACGAGCGTCTCCGGGCCGGCGGTATTGAATTCCTCCAGGTAGGCGCGGAGGTCGGCCGTCAGCGCCTCCTCGCCATCCGGCCCAACCCGTTCGTAGGCGACCTTGGTCGGCCCGAAGTAGGTGCGGAAGAACTCGATGAAGTGGTCCGGGGAGCGGAAGGTCTGACGGGAGGAACGGCGCTCGACCCGCAGCTCGGAGACCTGGTCGCCGAAAAGCTCGCGCAGGTGGTCCTCGGTGCCCCAGAGCAGCGGCGAGGTGACGCCGGGGGGCGGCGGGGCGTGCTTGGCGATCGTCATGAACATCTTCCCGACGCCGCCGTCGGGAGCCCAGTTCGCCATCCCGATCCGGCCTCCCGGCTTGCAGGTGCGCAGCAGCTCGGCGGCGGCCTTCTCGTGTTCGGGCGCGAACATCGCCCCGAAGATCGAGAGGACGACGTCGAACTCCGCGTCGCCGAAGGGCAGCTCGGCGGCGTCGCCCTCGACGAACTCGACGTCGAGGTGCTCGGCGGCGGCGCGTTCGCGACCGCGCTCGAGGAGGGCGGGGACGAAGTCGACGCCGACGGTGTTGCCCCATGCCCGGCGCGCGGCGGCAAGCGCACCGTTGCCGCTGCCGCAGGCGACGTCGAGGACGCGCTCGTCGGCGATCACCCCGACCGCCTCGACCAGCTCCTCGGCCACCATCTCGACGATTCCCGCGACCATCGCGAAGTCGCCCTCCGACCAGGTCTTCTGCTGCGCCTGCCTGACCGCGTTCAAGTCGACCACGTCGCCCATCTCCACTCCTTTTTCGCCGGGTTGCCGGGGGTTGGATGAACTTACCGCGTTGTCGCCCAGCCGTCAGCATTAACCTGAGGCGATGCGGATCGGCGTGCTCACCGGTGGCGGGGACTGCCCGGGCCTCAACGCGGTGATCCGCGCGATCGTGCGCAAGGGAGTCGAACGCTGCGGGCACGAGTTCGTCGGCTACCGCGACGGCTGGCACGGTGTGCTGGAGGGCGAGAGCCGTCCGCTCGGCGTGCCCGAGGTGCGCGGCATCCTGCCCCGCGGCGGCACCATCGTCGGCGCCTCGCGGACGAATCCCTTCAAGGAGGACGGTGGCGCCGAGCGGATCGCCGCGAACCTGGAGACCGACGGCGTCGACGGCCTGATCGCGATCGGCGGCGAGGACACGCTCGGGGCGGCCGCCCGCCTGTACCGCGAGCGCAGCGTCCCGGTCGTCGGCGTGCCGAAGACGATCGACAACGACCTCGGGGCGACCGACTACACCTTCGGCTTCGACACCGCGGTCAACATCGCGATGGAGGCGATCGACCGGCTGCACACGACGGCCGACAGCCATCACCGCGTCCTGATCGTCGAGGTGATGGGCCGCCACGCCGGCTGGATCGCCTTCCACTCGGGCCTCGCCGGCGGCGCCAACGTCATCCTCATCCCCGAGCAGCCCTTCGACCTCGAGCGCGTCTGCGAGTTCGTCGGCCGCCGCTTCGAGAGCAATTACGCCCCGATCGTCGTCGTCGCCGAGGGCGCGACCCCGGTCGGCGGGATGCCGGAGGTCCAGGAGGACGAGCTCGACGCCTTCGGCCACGTCCGCCTCGGGGGCATCGCGCACTGGCTGGAGGGCGAGATCGAGCATCGCACGGGCAAGGAGGCGCGGGCGACGGTGCTCGGCCACGTCCAGCGGGGCGGGACACCGACGGCGTTCGACCGGGTGCTGGCGACGCGTTTTGGGCTGCATGCGATCGATGCGGTCGATACCGGGCAGTGGGGCAAGATGACCGCGCTGCGGGGGACGGACATCAAGCTGGTCAGCCTCGACGAGGCGACCGCGGAGCTGAAGACTGTTCCTGAGTCGTTGTACTCGGAGGCTGAGGTTTTCTTTGGCTAGGCGTAGGGAGGGCCGGGTGCCCCCTCCCAAAACGCTCGGCGGGAGCCTCGCTTGAGTGTTTTGGGAGGGGGCACCCGGCCTTCTTACGTCTTGCGGAAGGGCCTGGCTGCGGTCGGGCTCGGTTTGCTCGTAGCTGCGGTGGGCTGCGGCGAAGGAGAAGGTGTGGCTGAGGATGCGACCGTGACTGCTTACGTGGATGCTCAGCTCTGCGCTGGGGCCGAGCAGGAGCTTTTGAGTCACAACGGTCGCGCCGGCAGCCTCAGGGTGAAAGCTGTCTGCCTACCCAGCGCAACCGAGAGCAAGAAGCTCAACCTCGCGCTCCTTGGAGCCAACGCGCGGAGAGCTACTGAGGACTCGACGGCGGTGGCCTACTTGGAAGCTTCTGATCCTCGGGCCGCGCGCTTCACCCACCCGATCCTGGAAACCGCCGAGATTCCCTGGATTGCCTCCAGCTCGGGCAAAGCCGCGATGGCCCAGCTGCTTCGAGCCATCGAGCGAGCTGGAAGCTCCGGTTCGCTTCGCGCCTCGCTCTCCGAGGAGCTCGAATAACCGTGCCCTACAAGCCTGTCGAAGGAGGGACGGGGAGGCCCCTCAGCTGACGGATACTCAAAGTTGCAGCGCTAATTAGCGCTGCAACTTGTCAGGTGAGGGGCCTCCCCGTCCCTCCAACCACAAACCTTTAGAGCAGGTCGTCCAACGCCTCGTCGAGTTCCGGGTGCCTGAACTCGTACCCCAGGTCTAACGCCCTGCGCGGCAAGACCCGTTGGCCACCGCGAAGCACCTGCCCGAACTCTTTGCCGTACATCAGGTCGAGCGTGACTCCAGGGACCGGCATGACAGCTGGCCTGTTGAGGGCACGCCCCAGCGCCTTCGAGAAGACCTTGTTCGTGACGGGATTGGGCGCCGTCGCGTTGATCGCGCCGCTGACCTTCTCGTCGTCGATTGCCCAGAGCAGGATTCCGACCTCGTCGGCGACGTGGATCCAGGAGACGTACTGGGTGCCGCCGGCGAGCGGGCCGCCGACGCCTAGCTTGAACGGCGTCAGCAGGGCGGCGAGGAACCCGTCGCTCGGGTCGAGCACGTGGCCGGTGCGGACGACGACCAGGCGCACCCCGGTGGGCTCGACCTCACGCGCGGCCTTCTCCCACTCGCGCACCACCTCCGCGTCGTACCCCTCGCCGGGGTCGCTCGACTCGTCGACGATCGCCTCGCCGCGGTCGCCGTAGAAGCCGATCGCCGACTGGTTGACCAGGGCCCGCGGCTTGCGCTCGAGCCCGGCGATCGTGCCGATCAGGTTGTGGGTGCCGGTGCGGCGGCTCTCCATGATCCGGCGCTTGGCCTCGTCGCTCCAGCGCTGGTTGATCTTCTCGCCGAGCAGGTTGACGACGGCGTCGACGCCCTCGAAGGCGCCGGCCGGCGGCCGTTCGAGGGTCGGCTCCCAGGCGTGCCAGTTGACGCTGGGGTTGGTCCGCCGCGCCCGCTTCGGGTCGCGCGTGAGGCTGACGACGGTGTCGCCCCGGACCAGAAGCGAGTCGCATAGCGCCGACCCGATGAAACCGCTGGCTCCGGTGACGAGGACCTTCACGAGGCTAGGCGACCTCCACCGTCGAAAAGGTGCCCGTCTCCTCGCTGAAGCGGGCGATGCCCTCTCGCTTTGCCTCCTCGACCACGGCGGCGGCGACCTTGGGCGCGACGTCGCGGTTGAAGACGCTGGGCACGATGTAATCCTCGGAGAGGTCGTTCTCGTCGACCGTTTCGGCGATGCCCCGGGCGGCGGCCAGCTTCATCTCCTCGGTGATGCTGGGCGAGCCGGCGTCGAGGGCGCCGCGGAAGATGCCCGGGAAGGCGAGCACGTTGTTGATCTGGTTCGGGTAGTCCGAGCGCCCGGTGGCCATGATCCGCACGTAGGGGGCGGCGTCCTCGGGCATCACCTCTGGATTCGGGTTGGCCATCGCGAAGACGATCGCATCGTCGTTCATCTTGCCCAGCGACTCGGCCTCGATCAGCCCGGGGCCTGAGAGGCCGATGAATAGATCCGTGCCCTCGATCACCTCGTTGGGCCCGCCGCTCAGCTTTTCGGGGTTCGAGTTCTCGGCGTACCAGCGCTTGATCCCGCTCATCTCGCCCGACTCGTAGTCGGGACGGGTGGTCGAGAGGGCGCCCTGGCGGTCGCAGCCGACGATGTGGGTAACGCCTGAGGCGAGCATCATCTTGGTCACCGCTACCCCGGCGGCGCCGAGCCCCACCATCAGCACGCGCAGGTCCTCGATCGGCTTGCCGACGATCTTCAAAGCGTTGAAGAGAGCAGCCATCGTCACGATCGCGGTGCCGTGCTGGTCGTCGTGGAAGACCGGGATGTCGAGCGACGCCTTCAGCCGGTCCTCGATCTCGAAGCAGCGCGGCGCCGAGATGTCCTCGAGGTTGATGCCGCCGAAGGTGGGGGCGATCAGCTCCACCGCCTTGATGATCTCCTCGGCGTCCTGGGTGTCGAGGCAGATCGGGAAGGCGTCGACCTGGGCGAACTCCTTGAACAGCATCGCCTTGCCCTCCATCACCGGCATCGCGGCCTCCGGGCCGATGTTGCCGAGGCCGAGCACGGCGCTGCCGTCGGAGACGACGGCGACGGTGTTCTTCTTGATCGTGAACTCGAAGGCCTTGGAGCGATCGTCGTGGATGTCCTGGCAGACCCTGGCGACGCCCGGCGTGTAGGCCATCGAGAGGTCGTCGCGCGTCTTCAGCGGGTACTTGTTCTCGACCGAGATCTTGCCGCCGCGATGCATCTGCATCGTGCGGTCGACGTAGTCGAGCACCCTGGCGCCGCGGGTCGAGCCGATCCCGCGCAGGATCCGCTCCCAGTGCTCGCGGTCCTGGGCGTCGATCGTGAACTCGCGCACCCGCTTGCCCTCGCCGCCCGCTCCCGGCACGAGGTCGACGCCCTGCAGCTGCCCGCCGGCTTCGGCGATCTCAGCCGTCAGCTTCCCGAGCGGCTCCTGCCGCGCGTCGAGCTCGACGCGGATCGTGACGCTGTACTGGGCGCTGACGGCCATAGGTAGCTATCGAATCAGATTCGGGCCGCGCGCCTGCGCTCGCTGATCTCACGGGGCGGGTGGGGCCGTCGGCACCCCCACCCAGAACGC
>DASUIY010000104.1:0-3371 GCA_036279555.1 Solirubrobacterales bacterium
GTCGGTACGGTTCGGCCGCATGCGCGCGGTCACTTTTCAGGCACCGGGGGAGGTTCGGATCGAAGAGAAGGCCGACCCTGAGGTTGTTGCGGGGGACGATGCGGTGGTGCGGGTCGAGGCGAGTGGGATCTGCGGGTCGGACCTGCACATCTACCACGGGCGGGTCCCGGTCGAGCCGGGGTTCACGATCGGGCACGAGTTCGTCGGCACGGTGCTCGCCGCCGGCGCCGACGTCGAGCGGGTCGCCGTCGGCGACCGCGTGCTCGGCTGCTTCCACACCGCCTGCGCGACCTGCGCCACCTGCCTGCGCGGCGACTACCACCGCTGCGAGCGCGGCCGGATCTTCGGTCACGGCGCCAACCTCGGCGACCTCCAAGGCGCGCAGGCCGACCAGCTCCTGGTCCCGCGCGCCAACGTGACGCTGCGGCGGGTGCCGGAGGGGATGAGCGACGATGTCGCCCTCTTCGCCGGCGACGTGATGGGGACCGGCTACCACGCCGTCGCCCATGCCGGCATGCGCTCGGGCGACACAGTGGCCGTGCTGGGCCTGGGCCCGGTCGGGCTCTGCGCCGTGCAGGCGGCGCTCGCGGGCGGGGCGACGAAGGTCTTCGCGATCGACTCCGTCGAGCAGCGGCTGGCGATGGCGGCCGATTTCGGCGCGACGCCGGTCCACCTGACCGAGGAGGAGCCCAAGCGCGTGGTGCGGGCGGCGACCGGGAAGCGCGGCGTGGACGTCGTCGTCGACGCGGTCGGCGCCGCGGCGCCGCTGGCGATGGCGGTCAGCCTCTGCCGCGACGCCGGCACCGTTTCGGGGATCGGCGCCTACGCCGGCAAGGGCGAGGTCCCGCTCGGCCTCGCCTGGCTCAAGGGCCTGACGCTTCGCCTCGGCCTCGCCAACGTGATCGCCCACGTCGACCGCGTGCTGGCGCTGATCGAGGCCGGCAAGCTCGACCCCTCGCCGCTGGTCACCCACCACATGAAGCTGGACGAGGCGGTTGAGGCCTACGCGCTCTACGACCAGCGCGAGGCGCTGAAGATCGTCCTCACGCCGTAGCCAGCGCCGGCTTGCGGTGCCGCCGGTACGTCTCTTCAACCCATTCGAAGCCGCGCCGCTCCTTCAGCGGCGCGCGGAAGCGCTCAAGGCCCTCGGGCGGCGGTTCGTCGGTGGGCAGCGGGCCCTCCTCGGGAAGGACCAGCGGGTAGAAGAGCGCCGCCGCGGTGAGGTCGGCGACGGTGAAGGAGTCGCCGGCCAGGTACTCCCCCGGGCCCAGCTCCGCCTCGAGGCGGTCGAGCGCGGCGACGATCTTCTCCCGGGCCAGCTCGGCCGCGCCCTCGTCGCGTGTCCCGAAGCGCAGGCCGGTGAAAGCGCGGGCGTAGGCCGTGGAGGTGACGGCGCTGCGGCCCAGTGGGCCCGGGACGGTGCGCCTGACGATGGCTTCGAAGCGCTCGCGGTCGTTGCCGAGCTCGTGGAAGGCGAGCAGGCGGATGTGGGGGCCGAGCTCCTCGTCGAAGAGGTCCTCGAGCTCCAGCGCGCGTCGGTGTTCGTCTGGGTCGGCGGGGTAGAGGGCCGGCTCGGGGAAGCGCTCCTCCAGCGCCGCGATGATCGCGGTGGAGTCGGCGATCGCCTCGCCGTCGAGCTGCAGCACCGGGAAGGTGAAGTTACTCGGGTCGCGCGTCAGCCAGGCCGCGGCGGCCATGTGGGCGCCGGGGACGATCGCGGCGCGGCGGTGGTGGGGGACCCGCTTGTGGTCGAGCGCCCAGCGGACCTTCTCGCTGTAGTGCGAGACGGGAAGGTGCCAGAGGGTGGGTCTGGAGTCGCTCATTGCGTCCTCGGGGCCGTCGTGGCAGCATAGCTCCGGATGGCGCTTCTGGACGACGCGGAGATCGAGGCAAAGCTGGCGGAGCTCCCCGGCTGGGAGCGCTCCGGCGAGGCGATCGCCAAGACCTTCGGCTGCGGCGACTTCGTCGGCTCGGTGCGGTTCGTCGAGAGCCTGGTCGAGCCGGCGGAGGGGATGAACCACCATCCCGACCTGGCCGTCTCCTGGGATGAGGTGACCGTGACGATCTCCACCCACGCCGAGGGCGGCCTCACCGCGGCCGACTTCGAGCTGGCCGGGAAGGTCGACGACCTATCGCCGACGAGCTGAGAATCGACGCGCGGCTCTCGATCCCGCTGTCCGAGATCGAGTTGCGGGCGAGCAGGTCCTCGGGCCCCGGTGGGCAGCACGCGAACGTGACCGCCTCGCGGGTGGAAGCGGTCTTCGACGTCGAGGCCTCGCAAGCCCTGGACGAGCGCCAGAAGGACCGTCTGGTCTCGCGGGCGGGTTCGACGGTCACAGCCGTCTCCCAGGACGCGCGCGGCCAGGCGCGCAACCGCGAGCTGGCGCTGCGGCGGCTGGCGGAGAAGATCGCCGCCAGCCTGGCCGAGCCGGTGCGTCGCCGCCCGACGAGGCCGACCCGCGCCTCGCGCGAGCGGCGCCTGGAAGAGAAGCGCCGGGCCGGCGAACGCAAGCGGGGCCGGCGGCGGCCGGGCGGGGAGTACTGAGATGGCGAAGCGCGGCAAGAAGCGCCCGCGGCGCAAGGCGCCGACCGTCGAGTACGTCGATGCGGACGGGAACAAGCTGACCCTGCGCGAGACGCTCAGCGCCGGGACCGTCGCCAAGCTCGCGGAGGGGCCGGCGACGGCGGCGACGACGCAGGACGACGCCTGGCGCCGGCGCTCGGAGCTGCTCTTCGAGCGCCTCGCGGTCAGCTGGGAGATCGCCGGGCTGCCGCTGGAGGACCAGAAGCTGCTGCTCGGCCGCTACCGCATGGCCGACCCCGCCACCCAGCAATGGGTGCGCGAGACGATCGACGCGCACCTGCGGCGCTATATCCCGGAGCTCTCCGGGTAGCGGGAAGCAGACCAGACGAAGGGAGCAGGCATGTTCGCGAACACGAAGGCAACCAGCGGCTTTGCCGTCGACGACGTCGAGGCGGCCAAGCGGTTCTACGGCGAGACGCTGGGGCTGGGGACGACCGACCTCAGCGAGGAGTTCGGCCTGATCTCGATCCAGCTCGCCGGCGGCCGCGACGTGCTCGTCTACCGCAAAGACGACTTCGCCCCCGCCACCTACACGATCCTCAACTTCGAAGTCGACGACGTCGACGCGGCCGTCGACGAGCTCACCGCCAAGGGCGTTGCGTTCGAGCGCTACGACGGCTTCGAACAGGACGAGAAGGGAATCGCCCGCGGCCCCGGCCCCCAGGTCGCCTGGTTCAAGGACCCGGCCGGGAACATCCTCTCGGTGCTGCAGCAGCCCAGCTGACGCGCGCTATCCTTGCTCGCAATAGGGCAGCGGAGGAAGGTTTTGGGGTCAGGTGGGAAAAAA
>DASUIY010000105.1:0-2585 GCA_036279555.1 Solirubrobacterales bacterium
AGGGGGCACCCGCCACCCCACACACCCACCCCGCTTGGAGTCGACGTCTACGGCTTGCGCGCCGCCACGTGGCGCGCCCGCGCTTCCCGCTCTTCCTCGATCCGCCGCCGCAGGCCGAAGAAGTAGTCGGCGCCGCTGATCACCGTGACGGCGACTGCGAGGTAGACGAGGGCGTCGACCCAGCCGGGGGCGGGGTTGGTCGCGATCAGGGCGAAGACGGCGGCGATCTGCAACACGGTCTTCAGCTTCCCCAGCCAGCTGGCGGAGATCACGATGCCGCGCTCGGCTGCGATCGCGCGCATCACCGTGACCGCGAACTCTCGGGCGATGATCACCATCGCGACCCAGGCCTCGAGCCGGTCGAGCGAGACCAGCGAGACGAGCGCAGCGACGATCAGCAGCTTGTCGGCGATCGGGTCCATCAGCTTGCCGAAAGTGGTGACCGACCCGCGCGAGCGGGCGAAGTAGCCGTCGAGGCCGTCTGTGAGCGCCGCCAGGGCGAAGACCGCGGCGGCGAGCGCGTCGCCGTTCGGCGTCTCGCCGAGCAGGGCGGCGACGACGACCGGCACCGCAAGGATGCGCAGGAGGGTCAGCGCGTTGGGCAGGTTGAGCGGGAACACCGGCGGCTCAGCTTTTCTCGGTGGCGAGGGCGGCGTCGCGCCTGGCGAAGAATTCCTCGCCCTCGATGCTGACGTGGGGGACCAGCCGGTCGAGCCAGCGCGGCAGCCACCAGGCGCGCTTGCCGAGCAGGACCATGATCGCCGGCACCAGGAGGCAGCGGACGAGGGTCGCGTCGATCGCGATCGCCACGGCGAGGCCGACGCCGAACTCCTTGACCAGCGGGTTGCCGTTGAGGACGAAGCTGGTGAAGACGCAGACCATGATCGCCGCCGCCGAGGTGATCACCCGGCCGGTGTTGGCGAGGCCTTCGATCACGGCCTCCCTCTCGTCGCCGCTCTGCTTGTAGTGCTCGCGCATCTGGGTCAGCAGGAAGACCTCGTAGTCCATCGAGAGGCCGAAGAGGATCGCGAACATCAGCAGCGGCACGAAGCTGACGATCGGGATCGCGTGCTCGAGCCCGATCAGCGAGGAACCCCAGCCGAGCTGGAAGACGGCGGTGAGGACCCCGTAGGCGGCGGCGACCGAGAGCAGGTTCATCGCCGCCGCCTTGAGCGGCACCAGCAGCGAACGGAAGGCGAGCAGGAGGACGACGAAGCTGAGCCCGACGACGATCGCGATCATCAGCGGCAGCTTGTCGGCGATCTGCGTCGCGAGGTCGATGTAGCCGGCGGTCTGCCCGCCGACGTAGGCGGTGGTCTCGGTTCCCTTCAACGCCGTCGGGATCGTCGTGTCGCGCAGGTCTTCGACGAGGCTGACGGTCTCGTCCGCCCAGGGCGCCGATTTGGAGATCACCGTGAAGACGGCGGCGGTGCCGGCCTTGTCGAGGGTCGGTTCGGAGACCGCGGCGACGTCGGGTGCGCCACCAACCGATTTGACGAAGCCGGGGAGCACCCGCTTCGCTTCCTCCGCGCTCCCGAATTCGGAGGCGACGAGGAGCGGCCCGTTGACACCGGGGCCGAAGCCCTGGGTGAGGCTGTCGTAGGCCTGGCGCGCGGTGGTCGACTTGGGCAGGGCGCCGACGTCGTTCTGGCCCAGTTCGAGCTGGAAGATCGGCAGCGAGAGGACGATGAGAACCGCGAGCGCGGCAACCGCGGAGCGCCAGGGCCGCGCCGCGACGCCGCGCGCCCAGCGCCGCCAGCCGTGCGGCTCGGCGTCGTCGGGGTGGGTCTTGCCGATCTGCACGCGCAGCGAGTTGATCCGCGGCCCCAGCGCGCCGAGCATCGCCGGCAGCAGCGTCGTCGCGGCGGCGACCGCTACCACCACCGCGATCGCCGCGGTGAAGCCGAGCGTGCTGACCAGCGGGATGCCGGCGAAGGCGAGCGAGCAGAGGGCGATCACGACGGTGAAGCCGGCGAAGACGACGGCGCCCCCCGCCGTCGCGGTCGAGCGGGCGATCGACTCGCGCAGCTCCATCCCGTCAGCGAGCTGGAGTTTGTGGCGGGTGACGATGAAGAGCGCGTAGTCGATCCCGACCCCGAGCCCGATCATCGTCGCCAGGGTCGAGGCGACACCCGGCACCTGCAGCACGTGCTCGAGCATGTGGATGATCGAGAGCGCGCAGGCGAGCCCGATCAGGGCCGAGACGATCGGCAGCATCATCGCCGTCGCGGTGCCGAAGGCGAAGAGCAGGATGATCACCGCGGCGGTCAGCCCGATCGCCTCGCTGACCTCGGTCGAGGGCTTGGAGAGCTGCTGGCCGACGTAGCTGCCGACCGCGACCTCGAGGCCGGCCTTTTCTGCCGGCTCACCCGCGTCGAGGATCCGCTGCGCCTGCTCTTCGTCGATTTCGCCGGGGCCGATGCCGAGGACGACGGGGATGTAGCCGACCCGCCCATCTTTGCTGAGGAAGTTCGCGCCCTGCGGGCTGAGCGGGCTGATGGCCGAGTTGACGTCGTTCAGCGCTTCCAGGTTCTTCGCCGTCTCGGCGACCGCGGCGCTGTACTTCGGGTCGGTCAGCTTGTCGC
>DASUIY010000106.1:0-3066 GCA_036279555.1 Solirubrobacterales bacterium
TGAACCAGCCCGACGCCGCGCAGCTCCTCGACCTTGAACCCGGCACGCTGGCCGCGCAGCAGCACCTTGTCCCAGGCGCTCGGCGCGTAGCCGACGTCGAAGGCGCGCAAAACCCCCTCGCCGAGGCCGCGCCGCCCCAGGTACTCGCGCGCCTTGCCGGCCTCCTCGGAATCCCAGAAGTAGGCGGCATAGAAGGAGGCGGTGCGGTCAAGCAGCTCGCTCAGCCGGCGCCGCTGCTGGCGCTTGGCCTCCGCCCGCGGGTCCTCCTTCTCGCGCTCCAGCTCGACCCCGTAGCGGTCGGCGAGCAGCTCGACCGCCTCGGCGAAGCCCAGCCCTTCCTTCTCCTCGACGAACTTGATCGTGTCCCCCCCGACCCCGCAGCCGAAGCAGTGGTAGAGCTTTTCCTGCGCGTCGACCGAGAAGGAGGGCGTGCGCTCCTCGTGGAAGGGGCAAAGGCCGACCCAGCGCGCCCCCTGGCGGCGCAGGTCGGTGTGTGCCGAGACCACCTCGACGATGTCCACCGCCTGCTTGACCCGCTCCAGGCTCTCGGTCGATATCAGCGCCATTCGCTCAGCTCCGCGTACTTGGCCATGCAGTAGCGATCGGTCATGCCGGCCAGATAATCGGCGACCCGCTGGCAGTCTCCTGCCGCGTGATCCAGCTCGGGCACCTCGCCGGGGCGCTCCATGTAGTGATCGAAGAGAGCGCGCATCACCCGGCGTACCCGGTCATGCTCGCTGCGCGCCAGCGGCCCGAGGTAGACCCGGTCGAACATGAACTTGCGCAGGCGCAGCATCGCGCCGCCGATCTCCTCGCCCTGGAGGATGTCGCCGGCCGCCTGCGAGCGCTCGACGATGTCGCGAACCAGGGTGTCGATCCTGGCCGATCCGGTCTCGCCGAGGAGCTCTATCTCCGCCGCCGGGAGATCCTCGGCGCGCAGGATCCCGGCCCGCAGGGCGTCGTCGATGTCGTGGTTGATGTAGGCGACGCGGTCGACGAGCTTGACGATCCGCCCCTCCAGCGTCGCCGGCTTGCGCGAGCCGGTGTGGTTGAGGATGCCGTCGCGCACCTGCTCGGTCAGGTTGAGGCCGCGCCCGTCGCGCTCCAGCACCTCGACCACGCGCAGCGAGTGCTCGTTGTGCTTGAAGTGGGCGCTGCAGCGCTCTCGCAGGGCCGCGTCGAGAGCCTCCTCGCCGGCATGGCCGAAGGGAGGGTGGCCGAGGTCATGGCCGAGCCCGATCGCCTCGGTCAGGTCCTCGTTGAGCCCCAGTGCGCGGGCCACGGTGCGGGCGATCCCGCAGGCCTCCAGCGTGTGGGTGAGCCGGGTGCGGTAGTGGTCGCCCTCGGGCGCGACGAAGACCTGCGTCTTGTGCTTGAGGCGGCGAAAGGACTTGGAGTGGACGATGCGATCCCGGTCGCGCTGGAACGGAGTGCGAACCGGGCTGTCCGGCTCCTCGACCGCCCGCCGCGCCGGATAGGACCGCGTCGCGTCCGGAACGAGGAACTGCTCCTCCCAGGCGCACACCCGATCCTCAAACGTCATCGTCGCATCCACCCTTCGATCCTAAGGGCCTTGCCCGGCAGGGGTGGAACGTCTTGTACTTTTTCGCGAGTCCGGTTCGGCCGCCAGCAATCCCCGCCCCTCGAAAAAGTTAAGTGGAACCCCTGCCGGGCAAGGCCCTCAGGCCGCCGATCGTAGCTGCACATGCGCATGATGCTCGAGGGTCTCGCTCACAGCCCGCTCGACCTGGCGCAGGGCAAGGTCCTCAGCGGCCGGTGCCCCGGCCAGCGGGCTGCCGATCGCTTCGACCATGAAGCGGTGCGCCTCCTCGGAGAGCGGGAAGGCGCCCGCTTCACAGCTCGCGCAGACGACGCCCCCGGCCGCGCCGGAAAAGCCGCTCAGGTGCTCGGCCTCACCGCAGTGCGCGCAGGAGGCGAGCTCGGGCGCGAAGCCGGCCGCGAGCGCCAGCTTGAGGCGGAAGGCGAGCGCCGCCTCCAGCCCGCTCGCCCGCTCGGCGCCAGGGTCGTCGAGCAGCGCCAGATAGCGGCAGAGCAGGTTGTAGGCGGGCGGGTTGGGCTCGGCCGAGTCGAGCAGCCGCAGCACGGCGTCGCAGGCGCGGGCGCCCGCGTTGAGGGCCGTTCCGGAGGAGCGCAGCCGGGGGTAGCCGTCGAGGGTCGAGGCGTTGGTCACGGTGAGCAGCTCCCCGCGCCCTTCGTGCAGGATCAGGTCGAGGCGGAAGAACGGCTCCAGCCGGCCGCCGAAGCGCGATTTCGGCTTCCGCGCCCCCTTGGCGATCGCGCCGATCCTGCCCCGCGTCTTCGAGTAGAGGTGGAGGATGCGGTCGGCCTCGCCGTAGCGGATGCTGCGCAGCACCACCGCCTCGGTCTTCAGGGTCGCTCCGGCCATATCCGGCCTAAGGTGAACGACGGGCCGGACGGCGCCTCCGTGGCTTGCGGCGCAACCTGAGCTGGCAGCCGGGGCAGTAATAGGTCGAGCGGCCGGAGACGACGATCCGCACGATCGGGCTCTCGCACCGCGGACAGGGCCGGCCCTCGCGGGTATGGACGAGGAACTCGTCCTGCATAGTTCCCTTCTCGCCGCGGCCGTCGCGGTAGTCGTCGATCGAGGCGCCGCCGCCGTCGATGCCGGCTTCGAGCGCGGCGACGACCGCGTCGCGCAGTGCCTCCAGGTGCTCGGGCTTCATCGAACCGGCCGGGGAGAGCGGGTGCAGCCGCGCCCGGAACAGGGCCTCGTCGGCGTAGATGTTGCCAATGCCGGCGACCCCCGACTGGTCGAGCAGGAAGGACTTCAGCGGCGCCGTGCGACCGGCAGCCATCTCTCCCAGGGCCTCGGGCGTGAAGTCGCCGGAGAGCGGCTCGACCCCGAGGCGGGCGAAGCGCTCGTCGAGGCCGGCATCGTCGATCAGGAAGGCCTCGCCGAAGCGGCGAGGATCGGTGAACCAGAGCTCGCGCCCGTCGTCGAGGCGGAAGCGAGCGCGGAGATGGCGCTCGGAGACCGAGCGCTCGCCCTCGTACAGCCGCCGCCCCTCGGAGGGATCGAGCTTG
>DASUIY010000107.1:0-11235 GCA_036279555.1 Solirubrobacterales bacterium
AGGTCGTTGGGGTCGATGTCGACGTCGACCTCCTCCGCCTCGGGCAGTACGGCGACGGTCGCGGTCGAGGTGTGGATGCGGCCCTGCGACTCGGTCTTCGGAACCCGTTGGACGCGGTGGGTGCCGCCCTCGTACTTGAAGACGGAATAGGCACCGTCTCCCTTGATCGCGAAGGTGACGTCCTTGAAGCCGCCGATCTCGGCCGGGCTCTGCGAGATCGTCTCGATGCTGAAGCCCCGCTCCTCCGCGTAGCGGGTCAGCATCTTGTAGAGGTCGCCGGCAAAGAGAGCGGCCTCGTCCCCACCCGTCCCCGCCCGGATCTCCACCAGCACGTTCTTGGAGTCGTTGGGGTCCCGCTCGACCATCGCCAACCGGATCTCCTCTTCGAGCTGCTCGATCCGCCCCGGCGCCTCGTCAACGAGCGTCCGCAGTTCCGGGTCCTCCCCGTCCTCAGCCAGCAGCTCCCGAGCCCCCTCCAAGTCGTCCTTCAGCGTCCGGTACTCAGCCACCAGCGCCTGCGCCGGCTGCAGCTCCCGGTACTCCCGCCCAACCTCCGCATACCTCTCCCGATCGCCAATCACCGCAGGGTCAGACATCTGCTGCTCCAGCTCAGCGAATCGCGCCTCGATCTGCTCTGCAAGTTGCTCGATCACGGCTTCACAACATAGAGCCAATCGACGCCGCCTCTCGCGCGGGTGGCGTCGTAGGGGGGACCACCCCCGAGGAAGCTTTAGCTACCGCAGGGGGTGGTGGGTCCCCTACGGCGACAGGACCCGCGCGCCAGCGAGCTCAGGCGACTATCTCAATCTGTTGCTCTGAAGCTGCGGCCTCCGGCGACTCCTCAGCCAGCACCTTCTCGAGCGCCGCGATCGCCACCGCCAGCTGCTCTTCGTCGGGCTCCCGCGTGGTCAGGTTCTGCAGCATCAGCCCCGGCCACATCACCGCCCTCACCCAGCGTTTGCGCCGGTTTTTGCCCGCCCACTTGATCACCTCGTAGGAGAGCCCGGCGATCAGCGGGATTCCGAGGATGCGCGAGGCCAGCAGCCAGTACCAGGCGGGCAGGCCGAGCGGTGCGAAGACGAAGATCGCCAGCACCATCACGATCAGCAGGAAGCTGGTCCCGCAGCGCGGATGCAGGCGCGAGTAGAGCTTGGCGCGCGCGGGGACGAGCTCGTCTTCGGCCTCGTAGCAGGAGATCGTCTTGTGCTCGGCGCCGTGGTACTCGAAGACGCGGCGCAGGTCGGGCAGGCGGCTGATGACGACGATGTAGCCGATGAAGATCGCCGTGCGCAGCACCCCCTCGACCAGCCAGAAGAGGAAAGCCGAGCCGAGCTGATCCTTGATCAGGCTGGTGAGGCCGACGGGCACGACGAAGAAGAGCCCGACCGCCAGGACCATCGAGAAGGCGATCGTCAGCGCCCAGATCCAGCCCCCTATTTCTTCTTTCTCCCCGTTCTCGTCCTCCTCCAGCTGGGCGTTGGCCGAGATGCCCAGCGCCCGGAAGCCGATCTTCAGCGACTCGCCCAGCGCGACGACGCCGCGCAGGACGGGGAGACGCCAGAGCCGATGCCGCTGTGCCCAGGGCTTGATCGGTTCGGACTCGATCTCGATCTCGCCCTCGGGATTGCGCACGGCGACTGCCCAAACCGAGATGCCGCGCATCATCACGCCCTCCAGCACTGCCTGGCCGCCGACGGGCGCGTCGCGCTTTGCGACCAGGGCGCCGTCGGGCATGCGCAGCGGGTCCGCTCCGTTGCCGGACGACGGCATCTCGGCCTCGGGGGAGCCCAGCTCTGGGCTCACGGGCTACTTCCCGGCCTTGGCGTGCTTCGCCGCGCGTCGCTGGAAGCGCTCGACCCGGCCACCGGTGTCGACCAGCTTCTGCTTGCCGGTGTAGAACGGGTGGCACTCCGAGCAGAGCTCGACGTGGAGATCCTCCTGCGTCGAGCGGGTGTAGAACTGGTTCCCGCAGGAGCAGTGCACGTTGGCGAGGGTGTACTCGGGGTGGATTCCGGCTTTCACATCCTCCAGTCTAGATGACCCGAGGCAACATGCCCTTCGAGGGCTTGGGAATCCCTCCCCCGCTGCCGATAAATCGTAGGTGGAGCCCACCGTGACGACCACATCCCTTTCGCGAGCCTTGCGACCAGCCCTCGCCGCGGTCCTCTTCGGCGGAACTGCCCTGGTCATCCTGCATAACTGGTTCGGCCTCGGCGGCGCGGACCTCGACGACGTCGCCAGCGGGGAGCTCTACGACTCGGTGGTGGTCGCGGCGGGCCTCGCCTGCCTGCTCAGGGCCCGCGCGGTCGAGTCGGAGCGCTCGGCTTGGGTGCTGATCGGCACCGGGGTCCTCGCCTGGGCCGCCGCCGAGATCTACTGGACCGCCGCCATCCTCGACAACCCCGAAGCGCCCTACCCCTCGCTCGCCGACGCCGGCTACCTTGCCTTCTACCCGCTCACCTACGCGGGCCTCGTGCTGCTCGTCCGCGCCCGGGCACACGAGATCGACTGGCGCCTCTGGACGGACGGCGCGATCGCCGCGCTGGGCACCGCCGCGCTCGGGGCCGCCTTCGTCTTCGACTTCGTCGCCAAGGGGACCACGGGAACCACGCTCGAAGTTGCCACCTCCCTCGCCTATCCGCTCTGCGACATCGGGATGCTGGCGATGGTCGTCGGCGTGGTCGCGCTTACCGGCTGGCATCCCGGCCGGACCTGGTCACTGCTGCTTGCAGGCCTTGCGGCGATGGTCGTCGCCGACATCGCATACACGGTGCAGGCCACCGGCGGATTCGTCCCACCGGGGAACTGGATCGATCCCATCTATTTGATCTCGGCCACATGCATCGGCGCCATCCTCTGGCAGCCGAGCGCCGCGCGGATCGAGCCCGAACTCCTGGGAAACCGGCGCGAGCTGATGGTCCCGGCCATCTTCGCCACGGTGATGATCGGCCTCTTCGGGATGCAGCACATGAGCGCCACCAGCAGCCTCACGACGATGCTCTGGGCGGCGACGATGCTTGCCGTGATCGTCCGGCTTGCGATGAGCGTCCGCGAGAACAGGGCGCTGCTGGAGCAGGTCCGGACGGATTCGCTGACACGCATCGGCAACCGGGGCGCGATGCAGGTCGATTTCGAGAGCGCCTGCGAGCGCACCGCCGAGGGATCTCGGGTGACGCTGATCCTCTTCGACCTGAACGGCTTCAAGCGCTACAACGACAGCTTCGGCCATCCCGCGGGGGACGAGCTGCTGGCGCGCCTGGGTCAGGGGCTGAAGGCAGCGGTCGGCGATGCCGGGGCCGCATACCGGATCGGCGGCGACGAGTTCTGTGTGGTGGTGAGCGGCTCGGCGGAGGCCGTCGACGCGGTGGCGAAGCGCGCGGCGGAAGGCCTCACCGCGAGCAACCACGGGGTCGAGGTGAGCGCTTCCTGGGGAGCCGCCACGGTCCCGGACGAGGCATCCGACCCGTCGGAGGCGATGCAGCTCGCCGACGTGCGCATGTACGCCCAGAAGGAGTCGCGGCGCCTCGCCCATCCCGCCGTCCCGCCGGTGCCTGAGGCCTCGGAGGTCGAAGTCGTCGAGCGCTAGGGGAGTCGGGTCCTTCGGGGGCCCCTCCCCAGGAACTCCCGCGAAGCGGCCTGGGGAGGGGCCCCCGAAGGACCCTTCCCATTCTTAGCTGCTGCTGAGGCCATTGAGGAGGAGGTCGAGCGCGGCCTTGACTTCGGCTTGTGTGGTCTCGGCATCCTCCGCGCAGGCGACCAGCATCGCGGCCTCATCGAGCGCGCCCATCAAGACGTGGGCCAGGGGACGGACTGGCTGGGCCTCGATCGCGCCTGCGTCGATCGCCGCCTGCAGGCTCGCTTCGATCAGGCCGAGGCCGTGCTCGGCGGCGATTGCCCGCCAGCGGTCCCAGCCGAGCACCGCGGGCCCGTCGAGCAGGGCGATCTGCTGCACGGCCGGCTCGGTGCAGGCGGCGAGGAACATCTCCGCCCCGGCTCGCATCGCCTCGAGCGGCGATGAGGCATTGGCGGCGAGAGCGCCCGCCGCGATCCGCTCGGCGAGCTCCGCCTCGATCCGCTCGTAGACGGCGGCGAAGAGCTCGAGCTTGCCGTCGAAGTGGTGGTAGAGCGCGCCCCGGGTGACCCCGGCGGCCCGCACGATCTCCTCTGTCCCGACGCCTGCATAGCCGCGCTCGGCGAAGAGGCCCCGCGCCGCCTCGATCAGGGCCGCCCGCGTCGACTCCGAGCGCTCCGTCTGGGTGCGTTTGACATTCATACTGTCTGTATGTAACTTACCGCCCGCGTCGGCCGGAGACAAACTGCAAAGGAGATCGCAATGAACCCCCCAGACCAGCGCCGCGAAGTCGAGCTTCCCGCCGGACGCATCCGCTACCGCGAGGCGGGCGAGGGCAAGCCGGTCGTCTTCGTCCACGGGTTCCTCGTCGACGGCCGCCTCTGGGACGGCGTCGTCGACCGGCTCTCGGACCGTTACCGCTGCATCGCTCCTGACTGGCCGATCGCGGCCCACCAGATCGCGATGAGGCCCGACGCCGACCTTTCGCCCTACGGCATCGCCGCGATCGTCGACAGCTTCCTCGAGGCGCTCGGCCTGGAGGACGTGACGATCGTCGGCAACGACTCCGGCGGCGCGATGTCCCAGGTCCTCGCGACCAGGCACCCGCAGCGCATCGGCCGGCTGGTGCTGACCAACTGCGACACCCACGAGAACTTCCCGCCGGGGATCTTCAAGACGATGCCACCCGTCGCCAAGCTCCCGGGCGGAATGGCGCTGATCGCGGCTCCGTTCCGCATCCCGGCCCTGGCCCGCGCCGCCTTCAGGCCCTTCGCCCGCACCAAGATCCCCGACGACCTGGTCGCTTCCTGGATGGAGCCGGGGCTGCACGACCCCGACGTCAAACGCGACGCCAAGAAGGTCACGGTCGGGATGAACAAGCGCTACACGCTCGAGGCGGCGGAGAAGCTCAGCACGTCCGAGCTGCCGATCCTGCTCACCTGGGCGCCGGGCGACAAGCTCTTCCCGATCTCATACGCGGAACGGCTCTCCCGGGAGACGCCGAACGCGAGACTGGTCGAGATCCCCGACGCCGGCACCTTCGTGCCGCTCGACCAACCACAGAAGCTGGCCGACGAGATCGCCGGGTTCGTGGCGTCCAACTGAACGAAACGCGCAATCTGCGCGTTCTTTTTCGCTCATTGCATGTTTTCGTCCGATCGAGGGGCGAAGCTTCCGCAACGCTCCCTACAGGACGGAGAGGTCCCAATGGCCAAGGAAGTCTTCGACCAGCAGCGGCCCCGCAGCGCAATGGCACAACGCCTCGACGAAGCGTTCGCCGGCTGCGACGAGTGGACGGTGGCGCCAGCCCCTCCCCGCCGCAGCACCCTGGACATCGCCCCATGGCTGGACGCGCGCGGCAGGACCGCCGGCTCCACGACTGCCGCTGAACCAGAGTCCCGCGCCGCCTAACCATTTACGGCACCCCTTCGAACCCGACAGCTCGAACGCAACGCTCCCCGAGGGCGACGATCCCTGCTGGATCCTGGACACCGTTCGCGAGCCGGGACGGGCTGCCTCCCGAACGGGCGGATACTCAAAGTCGCAGCGCTAATTAGCGCTGCGACTTGTCCGGGCGGGAGGCAGCCCGTCCCGGGCCCACGACTAAGTCTCTTGGTACAGCGGCCCGTCGCCGCCCTCGGGCAGCGTCAGGCGCCCGCCCTTGGCGGTGATCGCCCCGCACTGCACGCAGTTGGAGGCGGTGACGTGGACGTCGACCTCGGCGGTGCCGTTCTCGAGCTGCTCGTCGGGAATCTCGTAAACCTGCGCCGGGCACATCGAGACCCAGGTCTGGGCGATCTCGCGCGGCACCTTGGCCTGGATGCGAACGTGGTTGGGGGCGTCGTCGCGGGTGGCGTTGCCTGAGAGGAAAACCGAGTCGAGCTTGGCGAAGGTGAGCTCGTTGTCGGGCTTGACGTACATGTCGCCCGCCTTGCCCAGCTCCATCTCGACCTCGGAGTCGTGCTCCTGCTTCCAGTGACCGCCGGGGAAGTTGCCTTTGGTGATCGTCATCGCCGAGGCGAAGGCGCCGCCGAGGAAGAAGCCTTTGGAGAAGGGCTGGCGCATGTTGCGCGATTCGAAGAGGTCCTTCTCGATCAGCGAGTTGTGGACCTTCTCGTCGTAGGCCTCGAAGTTGACCGAGTCTTCCTTCAGCGCCGCGACGATCGACTCCGCCGCGTACATGCCCGCGTGCATCGCGTAGTGGACGCCCTTCAGCGTCGGCACGTTGACCATGCTCGCCGCGTCGCCGGCGATCACCATGCCCGGCACCGCGAGGCGCTTGGGCATCGCGAAGTAGCCGCCGGAGGGAATCGTCTTGGCGCCCCAGGCGACGCGCTTGCCGCCCTCGAGCAGGTTCTTGATGAAGGGGTGGGTCTTGAGCAGTTGCAGGGCGTCGTGGACCGAGAAGGTCGCGTCGGTGTAGTCGAGGCCGGCGACGAGCCCGATGCAGAGCTTGTCCTCGCCCATCGGGTAGATGAAGCTGCCGCCGAACTCGTTGTATTTGGGCGACTTGCGCAGCGGCCAGCCCATCGTGTGGATCACCCGGTCGAGCGGCTTGGGGACCTCCCAGACCTCTTTCACGCCGAGCTCCCAGCGCATCGGGTCGGCGCCGTGCAGGTCGAAGTAGTCGTAGGCGGCGTAGGTGAGGTGGCCGACGGTGCCCTCGGCGAGGACCGTCGCCTTGGCGACGACGTCGGAGCCCGGCTCGAAGTTGCCCAGCTCCTCGCCCTCCTTGCCGCGGCCGCGGTCGCCGGAGCGCACGCCCTTCACCACCCTGTCCTCGACCAGCAGCTTCGTCGCAGCGGTCTCGGAGAGGATGTAGACGCCGGCCTCCTCGGCTTTGTCGGCGAGGAAGCGGCCCAGCTTGGAGACCGAGGTGACGTAGTTGCCGTGGTTGCGGAAGTTCGGCGGCATCGGCTTCAGCGGCAGGGCCGCCTTCGAGGTCAGGAGGTAGACGGCGTCCTTGGTGACCTCCTGGAAGACCGGCCACTCCTCCTTGGGAAGGTCGGGGAAGAGCTCTTCCATCGCCGAGGGCTTCATGTTCGCCCCAGAAAGCAGGTGCGCCCCCGCGACCTTGCCCTTCTCGATCACCGCGACCGGGACTTCGCCCAGCTTCTCGGTCAGCTCCGGCTCGTCCTCGAGCAGCTGCATGATCTTGTTGGCGCAGGCGAGCCCGGCGGGCCCGCCGCCGACGATCGCGATGCCGACCTCGATCCGCTCGTCCGCCGGGTCGGTCGGCGGGCCGATCGCGTCGGTCGCGTCGAACGGCGGCGGGAACTCGCTTGGCGCTACTGCCGGCATCGCTTACTCCAATCGTTCGTCGGGGAGCTGCATCCGGGGGGCCGTAGCCCCCCGGGAGACGTCAGCCCTTCTTCGCCTTGATCGCCTCGGTCAGCTTGGGGACGATCTTGTGCAGGTCGCCCACCACGCCGAGGTCCGAGAACTCGAAGATCGGCGCGTTCTGGTCCTTGTTGATCGCGAGGATGTTCTCCGAGCTCTGCATCCCGACCTTGTGCTGGATCGCGCCGGAGATGCCGGCGGCCAGGTAGAGCTTCGGCGCGACCGTCTTGCCGGTCTGGCCGATCTGGGCCGCGTAGGGGTACCAGCCGGCGTCGACCACGGCGCGGGTCGCGGCAACCGCCCCACCCATCGCCTCGGCCAGTTCCTCGCACTGCTTGAAGCCCTCGGCTGCGCCGAGGCCGCGGCCTCCGCCGACGAGGATCTCGGCGTCCTCGATGTTGACGTCGGCGCCGCGCTGCTCGCCGCGCTGGACCATCGTCGCCTTGGTCGACCAGGGCGAGAGCTCGACCTCGACGTCGACGACCTCGGCCGTGCCGCCGCTCTCGCTGGCGTCGAAGGCGTTGAGGCGGCCGATGATGATCCCCGGCTCGCCGACGCACTCGACGTCGGCGACCTTCGAGTCCTGCAGGATCGGGCGCTCGGCGATCAGCTTGCCGCCGTCCACCTTCACCTTGGTGACCTCCATCGTCACGCCGGCGTTGAGGCGGGCGGTGAGGCCGGCGCCGATCTCGAAGCCGAGCAGGCCGCCGCCGAAGAGGGCGTAGGAGAAGCCCTCGTCGGAGATCACCTTGGCCATCGCGTCGACGATCGGCTGGGCCAGGCCCTCGGGCACGCTCTTGGCCCGGTAGACCTTGGTCGCGCCCCAGTTGCCGAGCTGCGCGCAGGCGTCGTCGGCGATGTCGCCGACGACCAGCGCGGCGGCGTCGCCGCCGATCTGACCGGCCAGCTTGGCCGCCTCGGAGATCGCCCCGAGCGAGTTCTTGTTGAAGTTGCCCTCGTCGTCGTGGAGGGCGTAGGTCAGGATGCCTGCCATCTAGATCAGCTTCCTCTCGTCGAGCCAGGCGACGATCTTTTCGACCGTCTCGTTGGTGTCCTCGTCCTCGATGATCTCGCCGGCCTCCTTGGCGGGCGGATCGCTGAGCGCCAGGACCTTCGTCTTCGAGCCGGCCTCGCCGACCATGCCGCCGTCGATGCCGACGTCGCCGGTCGCCTTGGCGTCGAGGGGCTTCTTCTTCGCCCCCATGATCGCCTTCAGGCTCGGGTAGCGCGGCTCGTTGATCGCGTCGCCGACGCTGATCACCGCGGGCAGCTCGACCTCGACCGTGTCGTACCCGTACTCGGCCTGGCGCTCGCAGCGCAGCTTGCCGTCGGCGACGTCGATCTTGATCACCTGGGTCAGCGAGGGCATCTTCAGGTGGTCGGCGACGACGGCGCCGATCGTGTAGCACTCGCCGTCATCGGACTGCTGCCCGAGCAGGACCAGGTCGGGGCTCTCGGACTCCAGCACCTTGGCCAGCGAGTAGCCGGTGGCGCAGACGTCGGAGCCGGCGAGAGCGTCGTCGGAGAGGTGGACGGAGCGATCGGCTCCGAGGGCTACCGCCTTGTGCAGGGCGCGGACCGCCGAGTCGGGGCCCATCGTCACGGCGACGACCTCCTCGACCGGGATCGCGCCGCCCTCCTTGATCTGCATGGCGGCCTCGATGGCGTGGGTGTCGAAGGGGTTCAGGTTCTTCTCGCCGCCGCGGTCCAGCCGCATCGTGTTGGGGTCGATGCGCTTCTGAACGGCGGCGTCCGGAACCTCCTTGACCAGGACGCAGATCTTCAACTTTCAAGCCTCCTTGGCTGAGTTCTCAAGCTGGGTTGCTGGTTGACTGACCAGTCAATCAGTCTATCTATGCATCGGACGATGTGACGTTAGGTGCGCTGAATCACGCTTCGTGGCGCTCTGTGGCGCCCTCGCGGATGAACTCTACGATCTCGTCGGTTCCCGCGCCCGGAGTGAAGACGGCGGAGACCCCGAGCTTCTTCAGCTCGGGAATGTCCTCGGCCGGGATCGTCCCCCCCACCGTGACCAGGACGTCGTCGACGCCCTGCTCGGCAAGCAGCTCGACCACGCGCGGCACCAAAGTCATGTGGGCGCCCGACAGGATCGAGAGCCCGACCGCGTCGGCGTCCTCCTGGATCACCGTCTCGGCGATCTGCTCCGGCGTCTGGTGCAGCCCCGTGTAGATCACCTCCATCCCCGCGTCGCGCAGCGCGCGGGCGATGATCTTGGCCCCGCGGTCGTGCCCGTCCAGGCCCGGCTTGGCGACGACGACGCGGATCTTGCGGGCGGTTGCAGTGCTCATGCGGAGCGGAAGATTAGCGCGGAGTCGGGCCAGGCTTTGAGGTCGACCGTGAGGCGAACTCGGTCATTAACCGAGAAAATTGCTTGCCCACCGACCAACCTCATCGACCAGCTCGACGGTCGCCTCGCGATCGAGCGGCTCGGCATCGAGCAATTCGTCGTAGCGCATCGGCACGGCGTAGATGGTCAGCTCATCGAGCTGTTCTGCACTCGCGGGCAGCTCGGCGCCATCGGTCTGCAAGAGCTGGAGAAGGCGGCCTATGTCGTGGATTCGGACCTCGTCCATGCCTCGGTGTGCCATCAGCGCCTTCAACCACTTCTCGATTGCCTGCTGGGCATGGAAGCCGATGATCTCGTCGGTTATCTCGGGGTTGCCCGCGAGTTCGCGGACGGCGATCGCATCCGCCGCCGCCTTCCGGACTAGAACGGCCTCCTGGTTGGCGCCCTCAGGCATCGACGAGGACACGGCCGTCTCGGAGCGCCTCGTTGACCATCGTGCCTGGGACATCGCCCCATTTGTCGATGTGCCTGGCGCTGACGACGACGACGTCGAGGGCAACTTCAAGACTGCGCAACTCACGACGCAGGCGAGCCGACTCGGCCCGGCGCTTCGTGACCTCGCCGGGCTCGATGACGAGCAGGTCGAGGTCGCTGTCGGGGCGGGCCTCGCCGCGGGCGCGCGAGCCGAAGAGGATCACCCGCGCTCCGGGCGCCGCCCTGGCGAGTCGCCTACCGGCCTCCTCGATCAACTTCTCGTTCGTCATGGGATCAAGCTAGAAGACCGGTGACTCGGTGTACGTCCCGAAGACCTCCTGCATCGCCGCGATCATCTCGCCCTCGGTGGCGCGGGCGCGGGCGGCGGCGATGATCGGCGGCATCAGGTTCTCGTCGGTGGCGGCGGCGCGCTTCAGCTCGGCTAGGGCGCCTTCGACCTCGGCGCCGTCGCGCTTGGCGCGGGTCGCGGCCAGGCGGTCGACCTGCTTGCGCTCCAGGGCCGGGTCGATGCGCAGGATCGGAGTCGGCTCTTCGCCCTCCTGGGTGAAGTCGTTGACGCCGACGACGATGCGCTTGCGGTCGTCCACCTCGCGCTGGTAGGTGAAGGCGGCATCGGCGATCTCGCGCTGGGGGAAGTTGCGGCGGATCGCCTCGACCATCCCCCCCAGCTCGTCGATGCGGGCGAAGTAGCCGTAGGCGGCCTCCTCCATCTCGTCGGTCAGCTTCTCGACGAACCAGGAGCCGCCGAGCGGGTCGGCGGTGCCGGTGACGCCGGACTCCATGGCGATAATCTGCTGGGTCCGCAGGGCGACCCGGACCGCCTCCTCGGTCGGCAGCGCCAGCGCCTCGTCGAAGGAGTTGGTGTGCAGCGACTGGGTGCCGCCGAGCACGGCGGCGAGGGCCTGGAGGGTGACGCGGACGATGTTGTTGTAGGGCTGCTGCGCGGTCAAAGAAACGCCGGCGGTCTGGGCGTGGGTGCGGAGCAACCAGGTGCGCGGGTCCTTGGCGCCGAAGCGGTCGC
>DASUIY010000108.1:0-2715 GCA_036279555.1 Solirubrobacterales bacterium
CCTCGGCGGCGTCGCGGTCGGGCGGGAATACCGGGTAGAAGACCTTGGCGATCTTGCCGGCTTCGGCGACGAGGGTGAGGCGCTTATAGAGGGTCATGTCCTCGACTTCGAAGGTGGGCAGGCGCAGCTCGTCGCGGAGGCGAAGGTCACCGTCGGACAGCAGGGGGAACGGAATGTGCTCGCGCTCGGCGAACTCGCGCTGTTCCTCTGGGCTCTGGGTGCTGATGCCCATCACGGTCGCACCGAGTGCTGAGAACTCGGCCAGGCTGTCGCGGTAGGCGCAGCTCTGAGGAGTGCAGCCGCGGGCGCCGGGGATGTCGTCCCAGCTGACCGGTGAAGGCTGGCCCGGCATGCCGGTTCGCGGGTAGACGTAGGCGACGAGTCGCTCCTGGCCTGACGCCGCGAGATCGACCGGGCCGTCCAGGGTGGAGGGCAGCTGCAGCTCCGGCAGCGTCAGCCCGGTGAGGTGATCCGCGGCACCGTCGTCCTCGGGAACGGGCAGGTCGGGTGGCAGCTCGGCGAAGTCGGCGTTCACGCGCCCATCGTATGGTGGGTTCATGGATCGCCACGTCGCCTTCCTGCGCGGGATGAACTTGGGGAACCGGCGGATCAAGAACGACGAGCTGCGCCGCTGCTTCGAGGAGCTGGATCTGACCGATGTCGCCTGTTTCCGCGCCAGCGGCAACGTGATCTTCGGTGCTGGGCAGGCCGACGAGGCGAAGCTTGCGAAGCGGATCGAAGCAGGTCTGGGCGAGTCGCTGGGCTACGAGGTGCCAGTCTTCCTGCGCGGCGCCGATGAGCTGCGGAAGGTATCGGCGCACGAGCCGTTCGAGCGGCCCGCCCTCGCGGCTTCGAAGGGCAAAATCCAAGTGGTTCTCCTCGAGCGGAAGCCTGCGGCGGCGAATCGCAAGAAAGCGCTGGCGCTGTCGAGCGGCGAGGATCGCCTCGCCATCGACGGGCGCCAGCTCTACTGGCTTCCGCGCGGCGGCATGTCCGACTCGGAGCTCGACCTGAAGGCGGTCGGCGCGGCACTTGGCCTGCACACGATCCGCACCAAGGGCACGATCGACCAGATCGCCGCGAAGTACTTCGCTCCGTAACGCGCTCCGTAACGCGTCCCGTATTGACCGTCGCATAGACGGTCAATACGGGACGGAGTTATCTAAAGGTCGGCGCGGGGGAGGGCGGCGATTCGTGCGTCGGAGCTGACCGATGCGATTTCGCCGGGGAGCGCCGAGAGCTGGACGTTTGAGACGAACTCCATCCGCTGGCCGAGGGGGCGGAAGAAGTTGTCGTAGTGGGTCGGGACCACCACCGCCGGGTCGAGACGGGGGAGGATCCGCTTCCAGTAGTCCTCGGTGAAGCTGCGGCCGGCGACGCCTGCCAGGAAGACGTCGACGCCGCGCTCGCGGATCGCCTCGTCGATCAGGTTGGCGCTCCCCTGGTGATAGAAGCGGATGCCGGCGACGCGGATCGAGATGCCCCAGACCTGACCGCAGCGGTAGGCGCTCGGAGAGAGCGCGTCGAGGTGCTCGCAGGTGAGGTCGCCGTCGTAGGGGACGGCGAGGCCGAGCAGCAGCTTCGAGTGGACGCTGGGCGTGAAGCTCACCTCGAACGGCCCCAGCTCGTAGGTGCGGTAGGGCTCGACCGAGACCGCCCGCTCGGCGAGGCCGTGCAGGCCCATCAGCGTCGCCAGCGAGTCCGAGCCATAGGCATTGCAGCTGAAGCGGCGGGCGATCGCCGGGGCGTCGACCGCGTGGTCGAAGTGCGTGTGGCCGACGAGGACGCCGGCGACCTCTCCGGGCGCGCGGACGAAGCGGTCGAGCGCGGCCGGGTCGGGAAGCGTCGGCCGCCGCCGCAGGAGGTCGCCGAACGGGACGCGCGACAGGTACGGGTCGACGAACAGGGTCTGCCCCTCGAAGCTCATCCGGTAGCCCGAGACGCCGAGCCATTCGACTTCCAGCCCGGCGGGCAGCTCCAGGGGCCGGTCCTCCAGCTCGCCGAGCGCCTGGCCGTCTTCGCGCTGGGTGGAGCGCCGAGTCAGTTGCGCCTTTGCAAGATCTCCCAGGTGTCGCAGCGGCCCCGCCATCGCCCAGCGAGGTTACGCCTGCTACGCCCGGGCCGCGTAGTGTCAGGATTGCCCATGGCCATCGCCACAGCCACCACGATCGACGTCTACGCCGGCGGGGAGCTGCTCTTCGCCGACGTCTCCTTCAAGCTCGAGCCCCGCGAGCGGATGACCCTTTCCGGGCGCAACGGCGCCGGCAAGTCGACCCTGCTCCGGATCCTCGCCGGAGAGCGGCCGCCCGACTCCGGCAGCATCGCCCTGCAGAAAGGGGCACGGGTCGCCCTGCACGACCAGCGGCCCCCGCGCGATGCCGAGATCTCGCTCGGCGAGTACGTCTTCTCCGGCCGCGCCGACATGCAGGAAACAGAGGCGGAACTGGCACGCCTGGAGGAGGCGATGGCGAAGGGGGAGCCGGACGAGGAGACGATGCGGGCCTACGCCGCGGCGCAGCAGCGGCTCGAAGCGGGGGGCGGCTACCGCTGGCGCGACGACGTGCTCGCCGTGCTCGGCGGCCTCGGCTTCGGCGAGGAGGCAGCCGAGCGGCGGCTCTCGACCTTCTCCGGCGGTGAGCTGACCCGCGCCTCGCTGGCCCGCGCGCTCGCCGCCCGCCCGGACCTGCTGCTCCTCGACGAGCCGACGAACCACCT
>DASUIY010000109.1:0-6521 GCA_036279555.1 Solirubrobacterales bacterium
GTTGCGCCCGGGCAGCTCCTCGAGCAGCAGCCGCCAGTCGTAGGAGCTGGAGGGGAAGCCGTGGAGGAGGACCAGCAGCGGCCCCTCGCCGGGTTGGCGGAAGACGTGGATCGAGCGGTCGCGGAACTCCTCGGCCTCGCCCCGCTCCTGCCAGCGGCGCACCCGCTCGGTCAGCGCCATCTCAGCGACCCGCTTCCATGCCCGGCATGATCTCACCGCGATGGCCGACGACGTTCCCAGCCGGGTTCGCACAGCCTGTGCGTGGGTCGCCGAGCGGTCGCGGTCGGTGGAGATCGCCGAGGAGGGGATCGAGGCCTACGCTGCCGCCTTGCCGGCGCCGGCCGAGCTCCCCGCACCCGACCCGGCAACCCACTTGGTCGAGGGAGGCCGGGAGTCGCGGGCCGCCTTCGTCGTCTGCCTCGACGCGATCAACTTCGGCTCGGGCTGGTGGCCGACGGTCCGCAAGCGGCCGGGCCACAGCGGCTACTTCACGATCGCGGCCGGGCTGACCGAGCGCTTTCGCGAGCGGGGGCCCTGGACCGGGGACGAGCTGACTGGCCTCGAGCCGGGTGAGATCGCGCTGGTCCTCGGCCAGGACCCCGGCCACCCGCTGATGGCGCACTACGCGTCCGCGCTGCGCGACGTCGGCGAGCACATCCTCGGCGACCATGGCGGCCGCTTCGAGGGGCTGCTCGATGCGGCCGGTGGCTCGGCCGTCGCCCTCGCCAACCTGCTGGCGGAGTGGGAGGCCTTCGCCGATGTCTCCACCTACGACGACCGCCCCGTCCCCTTCTTCAAGCGGGCACAGATCGCCGCCGCCGACCTCAACCGCACCGGCGTAGCCGAGCTCGGCGGCGAAGACAGGCTCACCGCATTCGCCGACAACCTCGTCCCTCACGTTTTCCGACTCGACGGCGTGCTGCGCCTCGACCCCGGCCTCGAGCGATCGATCGACGCCGGGGAGCTGCTCGAGCACGGTTCGCCTGTGGAGGTCGAGCTGCGCGCCTGCGCGGTGCACGCGATCGAGCTGCTCTCCGCCGCCACCGGCGGGCACCTCTCGCCGGCCCAGATCGACGCCGCCCTCTGGAACCGCGGCGCCGAGCCCCGCTACAAGTCCGTCCCCCGACCCCGCTCGCGCAACACGGCTTATTAGCGCAAGCGCCTATCCCGGCAGGGGTGGAACGTCTTGTACTTTTTCGCGGTTGACCATCGGCAGTCAACGACGTAGCTCGAAAAAGTTAAGTGGAACCCCTGCCGGGATAGGCGCTCAGCCCGCCGCTTCGGCGCGCTTCAGGCCGCCGTGGGCCCAGAGGGCGAAGAGGACCGGCAGCGTGAAGGCGATCGTGAAGGCAAGCGCGACGACCACCGGTTCGCCGGAGATGAAGCCGCGACCGGCCTCGAGCAGGACCGTCACGGGGTTGACCGAGGCAACGGTGTGGATCCAGCCGCTGAGCAGGCTGAGCGGCACGTAGACCGGCGCCAGGAAGAGGATGAGGAAGACCGGGAACTGCATCAGCGGCCCACCCTGGATCGAGCGCACCCGCGTCGCCACTCCCGCCGCCCAGAGGGTTGCCGCCAGGTTGGTGAGGACGGCGAGCCCGAAGAGCCCGAAGAGGTCGACGCCGCTGCCGCCGACGTCCATCCCCGCGACCAGCGCGATCGCCGTGAGGATGGCCCAGGTGATCAGGGCGCGGGTGAGCGCGGCGAGGGCGTAGCCGGCGACGATCCCGTTGCGGTTGGCGGCGGCGAGCAGGTAGCGGTTGGCGAATCCGATCTCGAAGTCGCGTGCCATCGCGAAGCCGGTGAAGACGCCGCCGAACGCCGCGGACTGGAGCAGGACGAAGACGAACTGGAAGGCCGTGTAGCCGCTGGGGAAGTCGAAGCCGGGGACGCCGGCGATCGCCGAGAGGCCGCCGGCGAAGGCGACGAAGAAGAAGAGCGGGAAGGCGACCGCCGGGACGAGGAACGCCGGGTTGCTGAGGAAGTTGTGGACGCTGCGCCAGGCGACCGCGAGGGCGACGTCGCGGAAGCGGGCGGGCCGGGGGGCCCCGGCGGTGGCGCTCACGTCCGCACCATCCGTGTCCTCAGGGCGCCGCTCGCCGCCGCCATGCCAACGGCGAGAACTGCCCCCGCGATGCCGAACCCGAGCGCAAGCGCGCCCGCATCCCAGCCTTCGAAGAGGAGCGAGCGGAACGCCTCGAGCAGGTAGGTGACCGGATTGGCGGTGGCGATGGCGCGGAACCAGTCGGTCTGGATCAGGTCCAGCGGCAGCGCCATCGCGGAGATGAAGAGGAAGACGAAGAAAACGGGAAAGAGGCTCTGCACCGCCTCTCCGGAGCCCGTGCGCAGGGCGGCGAAGAGGCCGATCGAGCCGAAGGCGACGGTGATCGAGACCGAGAGGGCGACGATGACGAGCGCCCCGGCGAATCCCGTGGTCAGCTCGGCACCGGCGAGGAGGCCGACGGCGAGGTAGGTGGCCGCCTGCAGCAGGCCGAGCGCGACCGCGCCGGCGAGCAGGCCGCTGAGCAGCGCCGCGCCGCGCAGGGGGGTGAGGGCGAGGCGGTTGAGGAAGCCGGTCTCGATGTCGCGGGCGAGGTCCGTGCCCGAGTTCATCACCGAGAAGAGCGCCCCCTGCACGAAGGGCACGGCGAGGGCGAAGGTGAGGTAGGAGTCGGTGGGGAAGCCGGGCAGGCCGGTGGTGTCCCTGAGCCCACCCGAGTTGACCGCGAGCAGGAACATGGGGAAGACCAGCGCCGGCACGATCTGTGCCGGCTGGCGCAGGGTGCGGACGATCGAGCGGCGGGCAAGCTGCCCGACCTGAGTGCGCAGGCGCCGGTCGCTCACGCCGGGCTCACGGCCTCCGCTTCGGGCTCGGGCTCCTCCGCCTCCTCGGCGCCCTCCAGCGAACGCCCGGTCTTGGCCAGGAAGACGTCGTCGAGCGAGGGCGCGTGCAGTTGCAGGGTCTCGATCGCGATGCCCTCCGAATCGAGTGCCCGCACGACCTCGGCGAGCTGAGCCTCGCCGCCCTCGAGCCGTGCCGCCGCCGCCCGTGGGGAGGCGCCCGCGGCCGGGCCGAAGCGCTCCAGGACCGCGGCCAGCCGCCGGCGCTCACCGGGGTCCTGCGGCACCGCTTCGACCGTGGGCCTTCCGATCTCCGCCTTCAGCTCGGCCGGCGAGCCCTCGGCGACGATGTGCCCGTGGTCGATGATTCCCACCCGCGCGGCCAGCGCGTCGGCCTCCTCCAGATACTGGGTGGTGAGGAAGACGGTGACGCCGTCCTCGACGGCGAGGCGCGAAACCTCTTCCCAGAGCGCGGTGCGGCTCTGGATGTCGAGGCCGGTCGTGGGCTCGTCGAGGAAGAGGATGCTCGGCCGGTGCGCCAGCGCCAGCGCCAGGTCGAGCCGTCGTTTCATCCCGCCGGAGTAACCGCCGACCCTGCGGTCCGCGGCCTGCGAGAGGCCGACCCGCTCGAGCAGCTCCTGTCCTCGCTCCTGCCGTTCGGCCTTGCCGATCCCGTGCAGGGCGGTCTGCAGCCGCATGTGCTCGCGCCCGGTCAGCAGCGGGTCCAGGGCTGCCTCCTGCAGCGCCGCCCCGATCGAGGCCCGCACCCGCGCGCCCTCCTTGACGATGTCGAAGCCCGCGACGCGCGCCGTCCCCGCCGTCGGCGGCAGCAGCGTGGTCAGCATCAGCACCGTGGTCGACTTGCCGGCGCCGTTGGGGCCGAGGAAGCCGTAGATCTCCCCGGCCTCGACCCGCAGGTCGATCCCGTCGACCGCCCGCGGCCCGTTCTTGAACTCGCGCACGAGCCCTTCGACCTCGATACCGGTTCCGCCCGGTCCCCGCTCGGCAGTCATCGCCCGCAGGCTAGCTGAGGGGCGCGGGCGGGCCGCCTACGCCGCTGCTGACGCCGCGGCGCGGAACAGGTGCGCGGAGGGGATGCCGATTACCTCGCCTTCGAAGCGCTTCTCGTGGCCGTAGACGACCCAGGTGGTGTCGATTTCCCCGATGTCGAGGTCGAGGCGGAGCTCGTCTTCGTGCTCTTCGAAGTGCTCCATGTGGGTGAGGCCGGAGTCGTACCGGCCTTCCAGCAGCTCTTCGCCGACGATCGGCTTCGAAGCGACGTCGATGATCTCCTCCCACCGGGAGAGGTCGACGTAGCCCTTCGTGGCGGGGACGATCCCAAGCGAGCGCGGCTTCTCGACGTCTCGGCGGCTGAGCAGGACCAGGTGCTTGGTCGGGTAGATGAAGGTGTCTACTACGAAGATCTCGGTCCAGTACTTCTCGGTTATCTCGTGCACCTTGGGGTGGGCGCTGCACTGGACGAGGAACGAGTTGGGCGTCTCGCGGACCTTCTCGAGGCCGACGAAGAAGTCGGTGATCAGCTCGATCCCGTAACCCTCGACTCCCTGGAAGCGCATGTAGTTCTGGACCGCGCGCTCGTGGCAGGTGCCCTCGGGGCCGAGGGTGACGATCGTGACCTTGCCGCTTGCGGTGCCCGCCTCCATGCGAGCAGCAAGGCTAGGTGAATGAACAGGAAAGATCAAGCATTGGGTAGCCGCCCGCGCGCTTTGTCGCGGAGCCGCCCGGCCGCGCCGCGGGAGTTCGTGGCGACGGCGCGCGGCAAGCTGGTCGCGAGCGTGCGCAGGGGCTTGGCGCGGCGGGTCACCAGCTCGTCGAACTTGGCTGCGATCTCCGGGTCGCGCGCCGCGGCCGCGAAGAAGAAGCGCTCGCCCGGCCGGGTGCGGCGGCCGCTCGCGTACTCGTTGATCGTGTAGGCGTGCATGCTGAGTTCACGCCTGTGCTTGCGCCGGTATCGCCCGAGCCCGCGTCGCAGCGGCTCCTCTCCGCGCAGCGCGGGAGCGACGCTGTCGGCGAGCCACTCGGCGCTCTGCAGGGCCCAGCCGCAGCCGACCCCGAAGAGCGGGTCGACGGCCATCGCCGCGTCGCCGACGAGTGCGAGGCCGGGGGCGACCGGGACGCTGACGCGGTTCGGCATCTCGATCTTGCCGAGCAACGGGCCGACCCGGCGCGACTCGCGGATCGGCGGCGGCGCCTCGGGCAGGCTCGCCATGTAGGCGACAAGCGCGGCCTCCGGGTCGCGGCGGAACTCGCCGAGGCGGTCCTTGGTCGGCATCGCCGCGTAGAAGACGAGGCCGGCGTCGGTGGGGAAGGCAGCCGCCCAGTCCGGGTCCATCAGCCAGGCGAAGCTGGCGTTTTCGGGGTCCGCCCGCGGGTCCTCGTAGTAGGCGCCGAAGGCGAACCGGCCGTGGGGGCTGGTCTTCGTCTTCACGCCGGCCATCTCGGCGATGTGCGAGTCGCGTCCGTCCGCGCCGACGACGAGCTGTCCGTGGAGCATCCTCTCCTCACCCTCGCGGTCGCGGGTCGTGAGTCCCTTTACGGCCTCACCCTCGCGGAGAAGGCCGCAGGCCTCCCAGCCGAGCATCAGCTCCACTCCCGGTGTCTCGGCGGCGGTTTCCCTCAGCAACGGATCGAGGTGCTCCCGTCGCAGGTTCACGCCGTAGCCCGCCCGCTCGGGCGGCGTCTCGAGCCAGCCCCACGGCGTCCACGGCCGCATTCGCGAGCGCAGCCCGCCCGCCTCCACGATCGGCTCGAGCAGATCGAGCCGATCGAGGGTCGGCACCGCCGAGGCCTGGACGTAGTGCGAGCAGATCCGCTTGAAGGCGCGCGGGTCGGGGCTCTTCTCCACCAGTGCGACGCGTGCACCCGCGCGGCCGAGGAAGATCGCCGCGGCGCAGCCCGCGAGGCTGGCGCCGGCCACCACGGCGTCGTATCCCGGCCTGCCGTTGCCTCCGTCCGGCATGACTTAACTATGAACCCCGGCGCGTGCCGTCTCGCGGCCCCGCCCCGCCCGGGCGGGTTTTCGCCCGTCGCCCGAATGGGTAGTCGTTGCCTACAGTGCGCGGCCTCGCGCTCGAAAGGAGGAGGGAAGATGGCTACAGAGAGAAACTCGGCTGGCGCCGGCATCTCGCTCGGCGGGATCCTCGTCATCGTCGGCATCGTCCTGATGATCGTCTGGAGCTTCTGGATCGGCCTGATCGTGACCCTTGTCGGCCTGATCGCCTTTGGCGGCTTCGCCAAGGGGAAGTGGTACTGAGCCCGGCCTGTGTTGGGCATCGGCGCGCCTGAAGCCTCTTCGTTGACAGGTGACTATATAGTCACCTATAGTCCGGGCCATGGACGAGGTGTTCAAGGCGCTCGCCGACCCGACCCGCCGCAGCCTGCTCGACGAGCTGTTCGAGCAGGACGGCCAGTCGCTGAGCGCGCTCGAGGCGCGGCTGCCGATGACGCGCTTCGGCGTGATGAAGCACCTGCGGGTGCTCGAGGAGGCAGGGCTGGTCACGACCCGCAAGCGCGGGCGGGAGAAGCTGCACTTCCTCAACCCCGTCCCGATCCGGCTCATCCACGACCGGTGGGTGAGCAAGTACGCAGCGCCGTGGGCCTCGGCGCTCACCGAGCTCAAGAAACAGCTGGAGGACACCCCATGAGCACCAACGTCACCA
>DASUIY010000110.1:0-9432 GCA_036279555.1 Solirubrobacterales bacterium
CCCTGACCGCCGCCATCACCAAGGTCCTGGCCGAGAAGGTCGGCGGTGGAACCCAGGCCGTCGCGTTCGACGCGATCGACAAGGCCCCCGAGGAGCGCGAGCGCGGCATCACGATCGCGACAGCGCACGTGGAGTACGAGACCGAGAACCGGCACTACGCCCACGTCGACTGCCCGGGCCACGCCGACTACGTGAAGAACATGATCACCGGTGCCGCCCAGATGGACGGGGCGATCCTGGTGGTCTCCGCCGCCGACGGCGTCATGCCCCAGACGCGCGAGCACATCCTGCTCGCCCGCCAGGTCAACGTCCCGCACGTGGTCGTCTTCCTCAACAAGGTCGACCAGGTCGACGACGACGAGCTGATCGAGCTGGTCGAGGAGGAGGTCAAGGACCTGCTCAACGAGTACGACTTCCCCGGCGACGACACGCCGATCATCAAGGGCTCGGCGCTGAAGGCGCTGGAGGGCGACGAGGAGGCCCAGAAGGCGGTCTTCGAACTGGCCGACGCGCTCGACTCCTACATCCCCGAGCCGGTGCGCGAGCTCGACAAGCCCTTCCTGATGCCGATCGAGGACATCTTCTCGATCACCGGCCGCGGCACCGTCGCCACCGGACGCGTCGAGCAGGGCATCGTCAACACCGGCGACGAGGTCGAGATCGTCGGGATCAAGGACACCACGACGACCGTCGTGACCGGGGTCGAGATGTTCCGCAAGATCCTCGACGAGGGTCAGGCAGGGGACAACATCGGCGCCCTCCTGCGCGGTACCAAGCGCGAGGAGATCGAGCGCGGCCAGGTGCTCTGCAAGCCTGGCTCGATCACGCCGCACACCAAATTCAAGGCCGAGGTCTACTGCCTGAAGAAGGAGGAGGGCGGTCGTCACACGCCCTTCTTCTCCGGCTACCGGCCCCAGTTCTACTTCCGCACGACCGACGTGACCGGGATCGCCAACCTCCCCGAGGGGACCGAGATGGTGATGCCGGGCGACAACGTCGAGATGACGATCGAGTTGATCCAGCCGATCGCGATGGACCAGGGCCTGCGCTTCGCCATCCGAGAGGGTGGCAGGACGGTGGGCTCGGGGGTCGTCTCGGACATCATCGAGTAACAGCATCAAGGCGGGCATTCGCCCGCCCCGCCGCTCTCTCGCGGCGAAAACTGAAAAGACATACGACCAGGGGCGGCGCCCCACCACCAAGGGGCGGCGCCCTTTCGACGCGGTAAGGACCGCGCGGGAAAGACAAGAGAACGAGTTCAGACCGTGGCAGCGATAGCAGCACAGAAAATTCGGATCCGGCTCAAGGCGTACGACCACGACGCCATAGACCGGGCTGCCCGCGAGATCGTCGAAACGGCGGAGCGCACCGGCGCCAGCGTCTCGGGCCCGGTGCCCCTCCCGACGGAGAAAAACGTCTACTGCGTGATCCGGTCGCCGTTCAAGGACAAGGACTCGCGCGAGCACTTCGAGATGCGCACGCACAAGCGCCTGATCGACATCCTTCAGCCATCGCCGAAAACGGTCGACTCGCTGCAGCGCCTGGACTCGCTCCCGGCCGGCGTCGACATCGAGATCCGCCTTTAGATGCCCGCCTCCACGACCCCGCACACCTGGATGACCCGCGTGGCACTGCGCATCTCTTCGTCCTCGGGCTTGCCTTTGCCTCCAGCAAAGGCTGCGCCCTGCGTCCTTGATCTGCTTGACCACGCGTGCCCCCAGGCGCACGCGGCCATGAAGGCGGGCATCTAGACGATGGCTGCGATCCTCGGCAAGAAGCTCGGTATGACGCAGGTCTTCGGCGAGGACGGGACGGTCACGCCGGTGACCGTGATCGAGGCCGGCCCCTGCAAGGTGACTGCGGTGCGCGAGGCCGATCGCGACGGCTACGCGGCCGTCCAGCTCGCTTTCGGCGAGGTGAAGCAGGGCAAGCTGAGCAAGGGGGAGGAAGGCCACCTGAAGAAGGCGGGGGCCGCCCCGATGCGTCACCTGGTCGAGTTCCGCGACGAGGACCTCGGCACCGAGGAGGCTCCAAAGATCGGCGACGACGTCACCGTCGCCTCCTTCGAGGCCGGCCAGAAGGTGAAGGTCTCGGGCACCTCGATCGGCAAGGGCTTCCAGGGCGGGATCAAGCGCCACAACTTCAGCCGCGGCCCGGTCACGCACGGTTCGCACAACGTTCGCGCGCCGGGCTCGATCGGCGCCAGCACCTTCCCCGCCCGCGTCTTCAAGGGGATGAAGATGCCAGGCCAGATGGGGAACAAGCGCGTCACCCAGAAGGGCCTCGAGGTCGCCGAGATCGACGCCGAGCGCAACCTGCTGCTGATCAAGGGCTCCGTGCCCGGCTCGCGCAACGCTGTCGTGGAGGTTCGCACCGATGGCTAAAGCCCCCGTGCTCGGCAAGACGACCAAGGCGGACCTGCCGAAAGAGCTGTTCGGCGAGCCGTTCCATCACTCGCTGGTCGACGAGGCGGCCCGCGCCGACCTCGCCGCCCGTCGTCGCGGCACCGCCTCGACGCTTACCCGGGCGGAGGTAGCGATGACCGGTGCCAAGGCCTGGCGCCAGAAGGGCAGCGGCCGTGCCCGCGTCGGTGCGCTCAGCTCCCCCACCCGCTTCGGCGGAGGTGTCGCCTTCGGGCCCAAGCCCCGCCACTACACGGTCAAGGTCAACCGCAAGGCACGCCGCAAGGCACTGCGCTCGGCGCTCTCGACCCATGCCGAGCGCGACAGCGTCGCGCTGCTCGACGCCGCCGCCTTCGAGACGCCCTCGACCAAGACCGCCGCCGAGGCGCTCGACAAATGGGGTGCGAAGCGCTCGACACTCGTCGTGCTCGCCCCGGAGGAGGGTGGTGCGGCGAAGAGCTTTCGCAACATCGCCCGGGTCCAGGTCGCCGAGGTCAGCGCCGTCGGCGTCGCCGACGTGATCGGCGCCGCGTCCCTGGTCGTCTCCGAAGGGGCCATGGCCAAGCTGCAGGAGAGGCTCGGCTGATGGACGCCCGCACAGTGATCGTCCGCCCGGTCGTGTCCGAGAAGAGCTACGCGCTGATCGGCGAGGGCAAGTACACGTTCCGGGTCGACGACCGCGCCCACAAGACTCAGATCGCCCACGCGGTCGAGGAGATCTTCGACGTCAAGGTCGCCGCCGTGCGGACCGCCAAGGTCCGGCCGAAGCCCAAGCGCCGCGGCCTGCACAAGGGTAAGACGCGGGGCTGGAAGAAGGCCGTCGTCCAGCTCGCTCCCGGCGAGCGGATCGAGCTGTTCGAGGGCGCAGAGACTGCCTAGGGAAACAGGGATGCCGAACCGAAAGACAAAACCGACCAGCCCGGGGCGCCGCTTCGCGACGTATCCGCTGCGCGAGCAGCTGACCGCCTCCAGGCCGGAGCGCAAGCTCACCGAGGGCCTGCGCAAGTCAGGGGGCCGCAACGCGAACGGGCGCGTCACCGCTCGTCACCGTGGCGGCGGCGCGAAGCGGCGCTACCGGCAGATCGACTTCAAGCGCCTGCGCGACGGCGTGCCGGCGAAGGTCGCGACGATCGAGTACGACCCCAACCGCAGCTGTTACATCGCCCTGCTGCATTACGCCGACGGCGCCAAGGGCTACATCCTCGCCCCGGCGGCGATCTCCGTCGGCGACACGGTGCAGTCCGGCCCCGGCGCCGACATCCGCCCCGGCAACGCGCTCGCCCTCGGCGAAATGCCGACCGGCACGATCGTCCACAACGCCGAGCTCACCGCCGGCCAGGGCGGCAAGCTCGGCCGCTCGGCGGGCACCTCGATCCAGCTCGTCGCGAAGGAGGGCGAGATGGTGACCCTGCGGCTGCCGTCCTCGGAGATGCGGCTGGTCCGCGCCGAGTGCCGGGCGACGGTCGGCACCCTCTCCAACGCCGAGCACCAGAACCTCAAGGTCGGCAAGGCCGGCCGCAACCGTCACAAGGGCAAGCGCCCGCAGACGCGCGGCGTGGCGATGAACCCCGTCGATCACCCGCACGGCGGCGGCGAGGCCCACCACACGCCCGGTGGCCATCCGGTGACCCCGTGGGGCAAGCCGACCCTCGGCTACCGCACGCGGAAGAAGGGCAAGCAGTCCGACCGCTACATCGTGCGCGGACGCCGCCGCGGAAAGAAGAAGAGTCGCTGATGGGACGTTCGACCAAAAAGGGCCCGTGGGTGGAAGACGCGCTGATGAAGCGCATCGCCGCGATGAACGAGTCCGGCAACAAACAGATGCTGAAGACGTGGTCGCGCAGCTCGACGATCTTCCCCGACATGGTCGGCCACACGATCGCCGTGCACGACGGCCGCAAGCACGTGCCGGTGTTCATCTCCGAGTCGATGGTCGGTCACAAGCTCGGCGAGTTCGCCCCGACGCGGACCTTCCGCTCGCACTCCGGAACGGGCAAGGGTGAATAGCGTGGCCGCGCCGGTAGTCGTCCGAGCCAGCTCCCGTTACGTGCGGGTGGCGCCGCGCAAGGCGCGGCTGATCGCCGACCAGGTGCGCGGCCTGCACATCGAGCAGGCCAGGGCCCTGCTCGAGTTCTCGCCGCGGGGCGCGGCGCAGGACATCCGCAAGCTGATCGAGTCGGCCGCGGCAAACGCCGAGAACAATCACGACCTCATCGCCGACGAGATGCGGATCTCGGAGATCACCGTCGACGAAGGCCCGACCCTGCGCCGCTTCCGCCCGCGCGCACAGGGGCGCGCCTCACGCATAAACAAGCGAACCTGCCACATCGCCGTGGCCCTGAGCCCCGAGGACGAAGACTGATGGGACAGAAGATCCATCCCGGCGGGTTCCGCGTCGGCTACATCCAGGACTGGAAGTCGAACTGGTTCGACGAGAAAGACTTCGCCGACATCCTCAACGAGGATCTGCAGATCCGCGACCACATCGAGGGCAAGCTTGCCCACGCCGGCCTCTCCAACATCACGATCGAGCGCCACGGTGAGATCGCGGTCGACATCCACACAGCCCGCCCCGGCATCGTGATCGGCAAGTCCGGCAGCGAAGTCGACGCGCTGCGCAAAGAGCTGCACAAGCTGACCGGCAAGCCGGTGAAGGTGAACATCCGCGAGGTGAAGCGGCCGGAGCTGGACGCGAAACTGGTTGCCCAGTCGATCGCCGAGCAGCTTCAGAACCGGGTCGCCTTCCGCCGCGCGATGAAACGCGCCCTCACCTCGGCGATGCGCTCCGGGGCCAAGGGGGTCAAGGTCCAGGTCTCCGGCCGCCTCGGCGGGGCCGAGATGGCCCGGACCGAGGGCTACTCCGACGGTCGCGTCCCGCTGCACACCCTGCGGGCCAACATCGACTACGGCTTCTTCGAGGCGCGCACGACGACCGGCCGGATCGGCGTCAAATGCTGGATCAACAAGGGCGAGGTGATGCCCGAGGGCTTCCGCTCCGACCAGCTCACCGACGAGGGCGACTCTGCCCCCAGTGGTGGTCAGCGCGGCGGTCGCGGAGACCGCGGCGGCTCCGGTGGCGGGGACCGCGGCGGTCGCGGTGGCCGCGGAGGGGGGCGCTAGCCATGCTGATGCCGAAGCGGGTCAAGCACCGCAAACAGATGCGCGGCCGGATGCGCGGCAACACCAAGGGCGGCAGCACGGTCGCCTTCGGCGAGTACGGGCTGAAGTCGCTCGACCGCGGCTGGATCACCAACCGCCAGATAGAGGCCGCCCGCGTGGCGATGACCCGCAAGATCAAACGTGGCGGCAAGGTCTGGATCAACGTCTTCCCCGACAAGCCCTACACGAAGAAGCCCGCCGAGACCAGGATGGGCTCGGGCAAGGGCAATCCCGAGGGCTGGGTCGCCGTGATCAAGCCGGGCAAGGTGATGTTCGAGCTGGCCGGCGTGCCGGAGGAGCTCGCCCGCGAGGCGCTGCGCCTGGCGGGGCACAAGCTCCCGGTCAGGACCAAGTTCGTCATGCGCGAGGGGGCCGAGGGACAGTGAAGGGAGCCGAGGCGCACGACCTCAAAGACGACGAGCTGATCGCAAAGCTGCTCGATGCCAAGCAGGAGGCCTTCAACCTGCGCTTCCGGCGGGCGACCGGCGAGCTGGAGAACACCGCCCGGGTCGGTCAGGCCAGGCGGGACATCGCCAGGCTGCTGACGGTTGCCAGGGAGCGCGGGATCGACGTAGACAGAGAGTTGAAGAGATGAGTGACGAGGAGAAGAAAGACGTGACTGAGGAGACGCCCAAGGACGAGGGCGCAGAGGCCGCGGGCCCTGTCGCGGAGGAGGACTCCTCGTCCTCGCAAGCTGCGGGCGAGGAGCCCACCTCCACGCCACCCGCGGAGGATGCGTCCAAGGACGAGGCGCCTGAGGCAGAGTCTTCCGACGCCCCTGAGGCTGAAGCTGAGGAGCCCGCTGCGGCTGAGGCGGAGCCTGCTGAGCCGAATCCCGAGGACGAGCTTCCCTGGAAGGAGAAGCGGCGGCTGGAGAGGTCGCGGCGGCCGCATAAGGCGGGGCCGACCCTCACGGTTGAGGAGAGAGCCTCGAAGCGGGCTGAGGAGCGCAAGCGGAAGGCTGAGTCGCGGCGGAAGGAACGGGCTGCGGCTAAGGCTGGGAAGTCTGCAGGTACGGGGACTCCTGTGGCCGAGCGGGACTCTGTGGCTGCCAAGACGCGGCAGGGGGTCGTCGTCTCCAGCAAGGGCGAGAAGTCGATCACGGTCCGGATCGACATCGCGCGGCGGCACCCGACTTACGAGAAGGTGGTGCGCCGCTCGCGCACCCTGCACGCTCATGACGAGCAAAACGAGGCGGGCGAGGGCGACACCGTGCGAATCGTCGAGACCCGGCCGCTGTCCAAGACCAAGCGCTGGCGCCTGGTAGAGGTTTTGGAGAAGGCAAAGTGATCCAGCAGGAGTCCAGGCTGAAGGTCGCCGACAACTCCGGCGCCCGCGAGATCCTCTGCATCCGCGTCAAGGGCGGTTCGCACCGTCGCTATGCCGGCGTTGGCGACGTGATCACGGCGACGGTCAAACAGGCCAGCCCGCAGGGCGGCGTTCGCAAGGGCGAGGTCGTGCAGGCGGTGGTCGTGCGCACGAAGAAGCAGCTCGGCCGGCCCGACGGGACCTACATCGCCTTCGACGAAAACGCCGCGGTGCTGATCGACCCCGCAAGCAACAACCCGCGCGGGACGCGCATCTTCGGCCCCGTGGCCCGCGAGCTGCGCGATCGCAACTTCATGAAAATCATCTCGCTGGCGCCGGAGGTGCTTTAGCGATGGCCAGGCCGATGCGGATCCGCAAGGACGACCAGGTGGTCGTGATCGGCGGCAAGGACGCAGGCAAGACCGGGCGCGTGGTGCGCACCGAGCCGAAGAAGGAGCGCGTCTACGTCGAGCACCTCAACATGATCAAGCGCCACGAACGAGCGCGCTCGCAGGCCGATCTCAAAAACCCGCAAGCGGGCGGCATCGTCGAGAAGGAGGGGCCGATCCACGTCTCCAACGTGATGCTGCTCGACCCCAAAGACAACAAGCCGACGCGCGTCGGCGTGCGCCGCGACAAAGGCGGCAAGCGCGAGCGCTTCGCCAAGCGCAGCGGGGCATCGTTCTGATGGAGGCGACCGCCACGGCACAGAGTCAGGCAGCGCCGCCGCCGCGCCTGCGCGAGCGCTACGAGCAGGACGTCCTGCCGGCGCTGACCGGCAAGTTCGGCTACTCGACCCCGATGCAGGCCCCGCGCCTGGAGAAGATCACGCTCAACATGGGCCTCGGCGAGGCAAAGCAGAACGCGAAGATGCTGGAAGCCGCGCAGGGGCAGCTGGCGACGATCGCCGGCCAGCAACCCAACGTGCGCCGCGCCCGCAAGTCGATCGCCTCGTTCAAGGTGCGCGAGGGAATGCCGGTCGGCATGTCGGTGACCCTGCGCCGCGCCCGCATGTGGGAGTTCCTCGACCGGCTCTGCTCGATTGCCGTGCCCCGCATCCGCGACTTCCGCGGCCTCAACCCGCGCTCCTTCGACGGTCGCGGCAACTACTCGATGGGCGTCAAGGAGCAGCTGATCTTCCCCGAAATCGACTACGACTCGATCGACGAGGTGCGCGGTCTCGACATCACGATCACGACCTCGGCCCGGACCGACGAGGAGGCCTTCGAGCTGCTGCTCGGGCTGGGGATGCCCTTTGCCAAGGAGGGCCGTCCCGGTAAGCCCGACGCCGATATCGAGGCCCAGGAAGCCGCCGAAGAGGAGAAGCGCAAGGAGGAAGCCCGCCTGCGGGCCGAGGCCGAGCAGGCTGCGCTGGAGCAGCTGAAGGAAGAGAACCCCGATGCCTACGCGAAGCCTGAGCCGGCGGGCCCTGTCGCGGAGGAGGACTCCTCGTCCTCGCAAGCTGCGGGCGAGGAGCCATCCTCCACGCCACCCGCCGGAGAGGCGGATGCCGCAGACGAGGCATCCGAGAAGGAGGACTCCTAGAATGGCCAAGACTTCGCTCAAGGTGAAGCAGGGGCGCAAGCCCAAGTTCAAGAGCAGGGCGTATAACCGCTGCCGTCGTTGCGGGCGCCCGCGGGCCTACTACCGCAAGTTCGGGCTTTGTCGTATCTGCCTGCGTGAGGCGGCGCACGAGGGCCACATCCCCGGCATGACCAAGTCCAGCTGGTAGAGCAACGAGCAACAGAAACATGCTGACCGACCCGATAGCCGATTACCTGACCCGAATCCGGAACGCCCTTGGCTCCGGCCACGACGAGGTGGAGATTCCCGCCTCGCGCCTGAAGGTGGAGATGTCGCGGATTCTCAAGGAGCAGGGCTACATACTCGACTTCGCCAAACAGCCGGCGACGGTCGGCGAGGAGATCAAGATCCGCCTCAAGTACACCGAGGACCGCCGTCCCGTGATCATGGGCCTGGAGCGCGTCTCGCGGCCGGGGCGACGTCGCTACGTCGACCACACGCAGGTTCCCCGCGTGCACGGCGGCACCGGCACCGCGATCGTCAGCACCTCGGTCGGCGTGATGACAGGACACGAAGCGAAGGCAAAGGGCGTCGGCGGCGAGGTCGTCGCCTACGTCTGGTAACGAGCTATGAGCCGGATCGGAAGAAAGCCAATCTCCGTGCCCGACGCCGTTACGGTCGAGGTCGCCCCTGGCCGCGTCGCGGTCAAGGGCCCGAAGGGCGAGCTGGCCCAGGTCCTCTCGGCGGACATGAAGGTCGAGCAGGCCGATGGCCTTCTCACCGTCGAGCGCCCGACCAACCGAGGCGAGCACCGCGCCCTGCACGGCCTCACGCGCAGCCTGATCGCCAACATGGTCGAGGGCGTCACCGAGGGATTCGAGAAACGGCTCGAGATCCAGGGTGTCGGCTACCGCGCCCAGCTCAAGGGGAAGAACCTCGAGATGGCGCTCGGCTACTCCCACCCGGTCTCGATCGAGGCGCCGGAGGGGATCGAGTTCGAGGTGCCCCAGCCGACGGAGGTCATCGTGCGGGGGATCGA